>JAMOPC010000195.1 GCA_027064845.1 Desulfurococcales archaeon
AATAGATAAACTAATCAGAGCCGGTAGAATTGCTAAAGAAGTAAGGGAATTAGCTATTAGATATGCTAAGCCAGGCATGAAGCTTTTGGACCTAGCGGAATATGTTGAGAAGAAAATCATAGAGCTTGGCGGAGCACCCGCTTTCCCAGTAAATATTAGTATAAACGAAGTAGCAGCACATTATACCCCAGTTATAGATGATGAACTAGTTATTCCCGAGGGCTCCGTAGTGAAAATAGATATTGGTGTACACATTGACGGATACATAGCTGATACCGCTGCTACAGTATCTTTTAATCCAGCATATGATGGATTACTTGAAGCCGCACAAACTGCGCTAGAGAAAGCTCTTGAGGCCGTAAGACCTGGTATCCCTGTTAATCGAATTGGGAAAATAATATGTGAGACAATAGAGTCCATGGGATATAAGCCTATTAGGAATCTTTCTGGCCACAGCATAGACCACTACATGATCCATGGAGGGAAAAGTATTCCTAACTACTATGATATACTCACCAGGTGGAAGCTAAGGGATGGTGTTTATGCTATAGAACCATTTGCGACAACAGGAGTAGGTTTAGTACGTGAAGGCAGTATAGTAACGATCTATTCCTTGATTAAGCATAGAAAAACAAGAATGACCCTACAAGAGAAGAGATTATTTAATAAGATCTGGAGTGAGAGAAGAACACTGCCTTTCACTGAGAGATGGTATGTGGGATTATTCAAGTCCAAGGAGGGACTTAGGAACACCCTTGCATCAATGTTGAAGAAGAAAATAATCCATGGATACCCTGTCTTGATCGAGCGTAGCAATGGAATAGTTGCACAGTTTGAGCACACATTCATTATAAATGGTTCTGATATTATAATAACTACCAAGTAGTAACATAATAAAATATTACGGGATATTATTCATGGAAAACATTTAGGTGTTAGAGAATTGGAGAACGACTGGACATCATTAATAACGCAGCTGGTATGGATAATATTCTTCATAATGATACTTACTGGAGCTAACCAGAAAATACAGATGAAGCTTTGGAGTATTGATATAAGGAATAAACTCTCACTCATAAATAAATACTTATTAGAAGACAGGAACAAGATCGAGAATATATTGAGGAATTTGGGGGTAGAAACGCCTTCGGTACTCATACGTAGAGCAACTGATTTCTTCACCATAGATCCAGTATCGGATGAACCCACTGATATTATGAAGAGATTAGACCACTTAATAAGAACCAGAGATAAGAGCTTCCGCAACCTTGTATCATTATATGTTAAAAACATTGATAAATACGAAAAAAGTCTTGTAGAAACAAGCTTGTCTATTTATGCAGCTATAAACCAAGTATACAAGATCGTTAGGCACTATTTGTTATCTGCTGAGAAAGAAAATAACTGGGTACTATTGATGCAGCTAGAGCTACAGATGCCACAGATCCTTAAAATAGTTGAAACATATCACGAGGCACTAGACCCATTTACAAAGGGTAAGCCTATAGGAGATAGTGCGGGTCCGCTCGTTGCATATAGGTTCATTGAGAACGGAAAAATAGTCTCTAAGACTGTTGTTGAAGAAACAAGTATCACAGAATTATGGTTGGATAATAGGAGAATATATGTTATTAAAGCAGAAGGGCCTGGAAGTAATGTGGGAAGACCTGGACATGTACTTGCAGACCTTGTTGAGAAGCTTAATGGAAACGTAGACTTAATAATAACTATTGATGCAGCTCTAAAACTTGAGGGAGAAGAATTAGGCGAAATAGCGGAAGGAGTTGGAGCAGCTATAGGAGACCCCGGCCCAGAGAAAATAGCTATTGAAAGAGCAGCTACTAAATACAATATCCCATTAAGAGCCCTTATTATCAAAATGGATCTTAAAGATGCAATATATACTATGAAAAAAGAAATCTTCGAAGCATGCGAAAGAGCTTATGATTATACACGTAGATTAATAAGAGAACTAACACCCCCCAATTCAACAATAATTGTAGCAGGCATAGGAAACACCATAGGTGTCCCTGGATGAACTTCAACATAGATACAATAATATATACCCTGATCATAACCACAATAGTGATGGTAATATACCTCTACATAGAACTACGCAAAAAACCACAAAAACCAGAATATGATACAAAAACCCTCCTAAAATGCCCAAAATGCGGATACCAAATAGAGAAAAACTACGAACTAGGAGAATTCATAGGTATGATAAAAGGAAAATGCCCCAAATGCAACACACCAATGAAAATCATAGCAATATACGCAGTAGAAAAAACATTGAAACCCAGAAAAACTTAAAAACACCTAAAAATACTATAAAACAACAGCGGCCCGACCCGGCCATAGTGGCCGGGCAACACCCGGTCTCATATCGAACCCGGAAGTTAAGCCGGCCACGTTGGGGCTGGCCGTGAGGTCCGAGAGGCCTCGCAGCCGCCCCAAGCTGGGATCGGGCCGCTTCCTCTTCTACTAATCTCAACAAATGGATATGTAACTTTATTCCAATATAACCCATTATTTACTGCGTAGAGATGTAATAGACT
>JAMOPC010000196.1 GCA_027064845.1 Desulfurococcales archaeon
CTTAATAGACTATATCCTCGCGAATATTTTGACATATTAGAAAAATACATTGAAATAATCAAGAAGATCCTCGGCAAAATATGTATAGGTGAAACATGTTATTCTATTGATCAAAATCTTAAAAAGGTGTGGGACTGGTCTTGAAGCTATATACAAGATTTGACCCAACGGAATTCGCACTTAGATTCGCTAATGGTACATCTGTGAATGCATACGATATTATAAACTTAGAACCACTTTCTCCTTCTCCTATTTATGGGGAAAATATTGAAGGCGCTAATAGATACAAATCATTAATAATTATGTATCAACAAGATGTAGAACCACTAGCCCAAAAATTAGCTGAAGATATGAAGAATGGGCTTCAAGAAAATAGAAAGATATTTCCCGGTTTTAATCAAGTTCTCAAAACAGACATCGAAATAGACATGGTTTCATTTAACAGATATAAGGCTGAGGACATATATGATGTATATACACATCATGGTTCGCCAGAAAAAGTATTTCCTTTAATAATACTTCCTAAAGTTAACAGGAGTATTTATGATAGTATATATTACAAAGCTAAAGCTATTTTTCTGGCTAATGATATTCCCAGTCAGGTTATTACCGAGGACTTAATAAGAGATAGTAACAGATATCGATGGTCTCTTCTATCAATCTCTATACAGATTTTTGCTAAAATGGGAGGAGTACCATACGCACTTGATAGAAGTATGATAAGAGTAGGAGATCCTTCTGATACTTCAATAGCGATAATGGGATTGGGGATCTCGATACATCCTATCCACAAAAAACGTGGTGTGGGATTTGTTACGGTATTTGATCATAATGGAGTATGGAATTTTATGGATGCAAATGTTATGTCTATGAACAGACAAGAGGATATGAGCGAGAAAATAGCTAGTCTCTTAGAGAGAAGCATTAATAAAATATTAAGTAAAAGTTCTAAGAGAAACAATATACTTGTGATCCACTATTCAGGAAAAGAGGTTGGTAGAAGAGAGGAAGAAGCTATTAAAAACGCTATGGAGAGTGCTGATTCTATAAATAAGTTTGCCTCTATATATGTACTTAAGATCAGAGACTCTGATATAGTAATTGGATATCAAGACGGCCCCCACAAGACTAAGAATGGAACATTTACTTGGTATCCGCCTATAGGAACAGTTTTTCAGCTAAAACCTGATGTATATGCTATGATTACCACAGGATACTTTGATTTAGGCCTGAATAAAGTTAAGGCTAATATTCATAGAGGTTTACCCACAGTAAAAATTATAGCAAGACATAGAGAAATCGAACCTCTAAATGACGATCTTAGTGTGAGTAATATTGATCTACTCGCGACTGTTTTTGGAATGTCAAGGCTTAATTATGTAGCTATAAGCAATCCTGTTTCCAAGGAACCAGTTACAATAAGGTATTCTAAAGAAATAGCGTGGATAACTCTTAGATTATCAGAAAACGGTATTGATTTGAATAGATTAAGTAGGATTAGATATGTTATGTGGTTTTTATGACGACCATATTATCTTTGCGAATTTTTCCATCCTAGACGACAATAATAAATGAATTTCTTCTTCTATCCTACTAATTTTTCTCTTAGTTAGTTTTTCAATTAGTTTTAATGAGTATGTTGACCAAAGCAGTATCATAGGTATAATGCCTAATAGTCCGAATATTGTTGTAAGTGCTCCTAAGGCGAGGCCTCCAATGAAAGGCAATAAGACAAGTGCTTTTTTAACAGTCTTCTCCGACTCTTCAACATATATATGTAATGTTCTTTGGATTTCTATTATCTTGTCTAATCTCTCCTGTTTCTTCTTCTTTTCTCTTTCAAGTTCCCGTATTTTCTCGTACATCTTGTCTAAGTTATTTAATTCTCTTTCCGATATATTTAGTAAGAAGAAGTATATGGGTGAGGAGGCTTCAGGCACAAATAAATTATATCCTTCTATTAGTTCTTCATCTAAATGTCTGAAATTAGTTCTAGTTATATTGATTATATAACGAAGCTTCTCATAGCTATGCTCTAAATCTAGATGGCTAAGGATCAACTCTTTAAAAAGATAACTCCACCCGTTTTTTAAGCAACTAATCCTATTTAATTTTGCCATGAGTACCTCGAAATGAAGTTGCAGATGTTTACGATGAATATCTTTATTAAGTCCCCGCAAGATCTCGAATAACTCGATGACTTCCCCTAGTATTTTTAGGGACACTTTTTCGTTTTTGTCAAATGTGCTAGGATAATTTAAGTATGCTTTTAAAAGTCTTTCATAGAGAGCTTTAGCTATACTGAGATTACCTCTATGAAACAATATATAATACGATAATAGTATATACGGATAGAAGGGCTTTGCTATAATGATCTGCTTAGGTAATTCATTAATACTTTCTTTACATATTAAATCAATTAAAGCATTATAAAATGTATCACTGCTTATACGATTGTTACAGATCTTTTCTCCTTCTTCGCTTATTTGAATAATAATATAATCCAGTATGTTCCAAGCAGTATAAGGTTTTACATTTATTGTTGCAC
>JAMOPC010000197.1 GCA_027064845.1 Desulfurococcales archaeon
GTGTCTTTCATTATTGCGATCGGGCTAGGTATTACTATTACACCATCCTCTGGGAAGTGATAGTCAACGGGTTCTCCAGCGGCTTTTTTCTGCCTAACCATATAGTCTAGTGTTACTCCTACTGGGTATTCTCCGTTTATGATGCCATTTAATACGACTCCATTGCTTTTGACAACCGTAACTCCATTACTCTTGAGGTTCTTGTAATAGTCCCATCCATACTTATCTACTAAGACATATACTGTTGCAGTAGCTGCTCCAGAGTATAAGGGGTTTGGTATAGCTGCCCAAGTCTCAGCTGTGTTCCATGGTGATGGTAGTTTTGATTTATACTCTGGACTTGCTAAGTCTGTCCATTTTGTTGGTGGATTGTTCTTGATTATATTAGTGTTCCATGCTAGGATTGGTATTATTATTCTTCCGGCATACCAGTAGCCATCGGGGTCCTTGTACTTTATCTTATCAGCATCTGCTGGAGTAAACTTTAGTAATAAACCTTGATTCTTGAGCTTAATTATACCGCTTGGGTCAGCGATCCATACTACATCACATATTATTTTACCAGACTCTATTTCTGCTTGGAGCTTCGCTAATACCTTAGATGTTCCCGAACGGTATAGGTTTACTTTTATGTTAGGATACTTCTCCTCAAACATTTTTACAAGTTCTGATGCGATGTCTTTAGGCATTGATGTATAGAAGTCTATCTCTGCTTTTTCTACTGTAGTTGTTGTCTGAGTTGTTTGTTGTTGTGTCTGTGTTGTGAAGTAATATGCTAGAACTCCGATTAGTATTGCTGCAATGACTACTACTACTATAAGGAGGGTCTTGTTCATTGTTTCCCCCTATTAAACCTTATTTTCACTCCAGAGTTAAAAATCTTTTAGGTGGTACCCATAAACTAGAAATCATAGACCATACAATAATATTCATGTAGAATTCAGAGAATAATAATTTGATACGGTGCTCTTATTGAGTGTAATTAATAGGATTGAGACAGGTTTCAAAATACTAGATGAGTTACTTACTGGAGGCTTCCCCAAGCCTTCAAGTATTCTCTTAATAGGACCTATAGGTACTGGTAAGAGTACTATTGCACAGCAATTCTTATGGAACACCTTGCTTAAGGGATATAAAGCAATATATGTAACAGTGGATACTCCTCCAAACGATATCATTGAGAACATGCTGAACTATGGATGGGACGTTAAGAACTATGTAATGAGCGGCCAATTAGTCTTCGTTGATGGTTTCTCTCCAAGAGTAGGACTAGATACTATTGCACATTATATTATAGAGAACCCATTCGACCCCGACGAAGTATTGAGAACACTTATGCTTGCCGAGCATGAGGCTTTTAGTAGTGGAGGCGGAGTCCTTTTATTCAGTCATTTGTCAACAATAATGTTTACTTGGAGTAAGAACAACATTATAAAATTCATGGAAAGAATGCATGCAGAAGCCCGTAAATTCAATAGTGTATACTTATTTATTTATAACGAAGGCGTTAGAAACCCCTATATTGAGACATTTATAAGGCAAATACCGGATGTCGTGATAAGAGTTTCTAGGGAATGGGATGGACTAGTCGCTAAACAGTATTTATGGGTTGAGAAATGTTTGAAAACGAATTATCGTAAAGTAAAACTCTTATGCACACCAACACCTGAAGGAGTTAAGCTAGTATACGGTGATCTCAGTGAGAGAGGAACTGATTAATAAGCTGAAAGAACTAGGATTAACAACTTATGAAGCAAAAGCATATATTGCCCTCGTGCTTAGAGGAGTAGCTACTGCTAGCGAAATATGTGATCTCAGCGGTATACCATATACGAGGATCTATGATGTACTCGCATCTCTTGTTAACAAGGGCATGGTTGTAACTATTCCCGGTAGACCAATTAAGTATAAAGCAATTGATCCTAGGAGAGTATTGGAGAACCTTAGAGAAGAAATCATAAATGAGTATAATAGGAAGATAAAAACAACTGAGAGAATTATGCAAGAACTACTCAGTGAACTCGTACCAATATATGAGAGAAGATCCCAGAACCTTAGAGAAAGTATATTGTTGTTAAGAGGGAGGAGAACAATACATGACATGATCATGTCTCTCTTCGAGCACAGTCACGAAAGAATAGCCTGTTTAGTAACACATAATACTTTGATCAGATTGATTAGGTATAGGCCTCGTATACAGAGATTATTGAATAATAAGGATCACTATGTAAAGATATATGTTCCAAGAGAAGCAATAGATGACATTCCTTCATCTCTTTCTTCTAGAACAGAGGTCGTTGAAGATCATGTTAAACAGTTAAACATATTCGTTGTTGATGAACACGTACTCATATATGAGCCGATCCCTGATGATGTATCGCCTAATTCATCATATGATACAGCATATGTTATTAGGAGTAAGGCGTTTTCAGACTATATGTTTGAGAAAATAACGTGTGGGGAGAAAAAGAGGGATGAAAAATAGTCTAAAAATTTTTACTCGATTTTTGCTTTAGCTCTTTCTAGGAATTCTTCTATTAATTCTTCTATAGTTGGTCCCTCAATGATCTTAACTCTAAACTTAACTCTTGCCACTGGTTTATCGATCTTTATTAGTCTCGTGATATCGCTTGGTGTTCCAAGTATGACTGCGTCTGCTGGTGTTCTCTTAATTGTTTCTTCTAGTTCTTTTAGTTGTTCTGGTGTATAGCCTGTGCTTGGTAATACTGGTCCCATATGCTTATACTCTTCAAATATTTTCTTGAAGAACTCTGTAGCATATGGTCTTGGATCAACTGGTTCTGCTCCATATTTCTTGGCAGCTACATAGCCTGCAGCATATGGTGCTCCTCCATGAGTTACCGTTGGTGAGTCTTCTATGACCAAGACTTTCTTTCCTTCAATTAGTTCTGGCTTATCTACTATAACTTCGCTTTCAGCTAGTGAGATCTTTGCTCTTGGATTGATTTCTTTTACATTCTTCTTTATTGTCTCTACTGCTCCTGGTTTTGCTTGATCTACTTTGTTGATGATGACCGCGTCTGAGAGTCTAACATTGATTTCTCCGGGGAAAGATCTTACTTCTATTCCTGGCCTCATAGCGTCTGCTACTACTATCATATAGTCTGGTCTATAGAATGGCCAGTCGTTGTTTCCTCCATCCCATAGAATTATGTCATTTTCTTGTTCAACCATTCTGAGGAGTTTTCCATAATCAACGCCAGCATATACTGGTAAGCCCATCTCAATATAGTGTTCGTATTCTTCGCGTTCCTCTATGGTTGCTTTATATTTGTCTAAATCATCAAATGTCTTAAATTCCTGGACAACCATTTCCTCGAGGTTTCCATAGGGCATCGGATGTCTAACTATTCCTACCTTGAATCCTTTCTCGACTAGTATTTTTGCTACTTCTCTTGAAACACTGCTTTTACCTGCTCCCGTTTTTACTCCTGTAACTGCTATTACTGGTCTAGAAGATTCTATCATTGTTTCTTTGGGGCCTAGGATTACGAAGTTCATGCCGAGAGCTACTACTCTGCTCATAACTCTTCCTAGCTCTTCATAGGTTAGGTCCGAGTAGCTGAGAACTGCTTCGTCAACATGATATTTGCGAGCTATTTCCTCTAAGTATTCCATGCTCAGTATGGGGATTCCGTCTGGGTATAGTTTTCCTGCAAGACTTGGGGGATATCGTCTCCCAGCTATGCCGGGTATTTGTGTTTGTAGGAAAGCTACTACTTTGTACTCTGGGTTATCTCTATAGTAAACATTGAAGTTGTGGAAGTCTCTTCCAGCTGCTCCAAGAATAACTACTCTTTTAACCATTAGATCAACACCCATTATAGGATAGTTTACACTATATATTATGATGGTTTACAAATATAAACACAATTGAGAGAAAGCAGTTCTATGTAATAAGGATAAGAGAGAAAAATAATTGCTACGTTAAAAAACTAGTGATGGTTGATTGTTTAGAAACCTAGTTCTAGTCTGTCTAGCTTCTCCATTAATTTGCTTAGTCTCTTTAACATTATCTTTCTCTCAATGCTTGCTACTAGTCTTCTTGTACTGATGACTGCGTCTGGGTTTACGCTTATGCTGTCGATTCCTGCTTCTACTAGGAATTCTACTATTTCTGGATATACGCTTGGTGCTTGTCCACAGATACTTACTGTTGCTCCTTTGCTGTGTGCCTTCTCGATTAGCATCTTGATTGCTGCTAGGACTGCTGGGTCACGTTCGTCGAAGTATCCCATCTCTGCTAATATGTTGCTGTCACGGTCTGCTCCTAGTACTAGCTGTGTTAGATCATTGCTTCCAATACTGAATCCATCAACGTATTCTGCGAACTTGTCTGCTAAAAATACTATGCTTGGTACCTCTGCCATTGCCCATACTTTGAAGTCTTTGCTTCTCTTAAGTCCTTCTTCCTCCATGATCTTTAGTGCTCTTTCTAGCTCCCATGTTGTTCTAACGAATGGGAACATTACCCATACGTTTGTTAATCCCATTTCTTCGCGTACTTTCCTAATGGCTCTTACTTCTAGTCTGAATGCTGGTTCATACTTTGGATGGATGTATCTGCTTACACCTCTCCATCCAATCATTGGGTTTCTCTCTTCAGGTTCGTATTTCTCACCGCCTTTTAGTCCGCGGTACTCGTTTGTCTTGAAGTCACTGAATCTTACTACTACTGGTCTTGGATAGATTGCTTGTGCTACCTTGGCAATACCCTCAGCTAGCTTGTCAACAAATAGATTCTCTTTGCCTACCTCGATCAAGTAGAGTGGGTGATACTGTACCCAGTCAGTGATAATGAACTCGATTCTCATTAGTCCGATACCGTCGAATGGTAGGTCCTTGTATCTCTCAATAGCGTCTGGTTCTCCTAGGTTCATGTAGATTCTTGTAGCTGTTACTGGATATAGTGGTAGTAATTGTTCGGGGCTTATTCCTACAGCTGCTACTGCTCCAGCTGCTTCTTCCTTGGGCTTTACTAATTCTTCAACAATTCCTTCATATACTACTCCTTTGCTTCCATCAACTGTTACCTCCATTCCTGACTTGATTACTTGTGTAGCGTTACCTGTTCCAACTATTGCGGGGATGCCTAGCTCACGGCTGACGATTGCTGCGTGGCTTGTCATTCCACCCTCGTCTGTTACGATTGCTGCAGCTTTCTTCATTAATGGTACCCAGTCAGGATCTGTCATTTTGGTTACTAGGACTTCTCCTTCTTTGAATTCTTGTGCTTCTTTGCTGTGTGGGTCAAATATTACCTTGGCTACTCCTGCGCCTATACCGGGGCTTGCCGGTAGTCCTCTTACAATGATCTTTGCCTCGGCTAGCTTGACTACCTTCTTGCCCTTGATCTCTGCTTTCTTCTCTGCTTTAGCCTTCTCCTTTCTCACACTCCATACAGTTTCGGGTCTTGCCTGGACTATGAATACATTTTCTGGGAATGGTAAGTCATAGTCTACTGCCCATTCGATGTCCATATGTCTGCCATAATGTTTCTCAATGAGGAGGGCTAGTTCTGCTAGTCTCTTAACCTCTTCGTCTTTTAATGCTGGTTTGTCTGGGTCAAATTCCTTGACTATGTCTAGGTCTGTTACTACTTCTCCCTCCTCAGTTACCCATGCCTTCTTCTCTTCGTCCCAGTGTAGGTGAATGTTCTTGCCCTTTCTGGGGTCGAATGTTATCGCGAAGGTCTTGTGGTGGATCTTCCTGTCAACAATCTCTAGTGTCTGCTTGTCAACAACCCATTCATCTGGTGTGACTTTACCTCCAACAACTGATTCTCCTAGTCCCCAGCTACCCTCAATTACTACTACCTTCTCATCTCCTGTTACTGGGTGTAGTGTGAACATTACACCGGCTGATCTGCTGTTAACCATTTTCTGTACCGTAACGCTCATTAGGGATTTCTCGTGTGGAATACCCTGTGCTACACGGTAGAATACTGCTCTTGATGTGAAGAGGCTTGCCCAGCACCTCTTGACATAGTATACTACGTTGTCTTCTCCATAGACGTTTAAGTAGGTGTCTTGTTGTCCAGCAAAGCTTGCTTCAGGCATGTCTTCTGCTGTAGCACTGCTTCTAACAGCTACTCTTAACTTGTCAGGCTCCATGTTTAGTTTCTGAGCTAATTCTCTATAGAACTTTCTGATCTCGTTCTCTACTTCAGGGGGCATTGGTGTGGTCATGATCATTTCTCTGATCTTAGCTGTTGTCTCGTCTAATGCTTTTTTGTCATTGACATCTAGCTGGTTTAGCATTGGATAGATCTTGTCTTTTAACCCGGTCTTTTCAATGAAGTATTTGTAAGCGTATGCTGTAACAGCGAAGCCTGGAGGTACTGGAATTCCTGCTCGTAGCATTTCTCCGAGGTTAGCGTTTTTACCTCCAACGAGTGCTACATCGTCTTTTGTTACTTCGTCTAACCATAGAACGAATCTCTTCTCTTTGGGTACTTGGCTCATTATATTTACACCTCTGAATCAAACCCCCTCTTCAACTGAGGGGTTCTCTTTTGTATATATTTGTACATGGTTTTTTAAATGTAGTGATAACTTATGATTTTTATATATACTTTGATATAATTTGTATGTATACACTTCTATGAGTGATTAAAAATATGTATGAACAAGTGTGATCTAGAAGAAGTTCTTATCTCTTCCTCCTCCTCAGTTGTTTCCTACTAACTCTTCCTCTAATCAATGCCCAGTATATCCATGCCCTCCTCTTAATAGATTCTATCCTTGTATGCTCTATACCGTTAAGATATGCTGCATACCTACTTCCAGATATGAGTTTAGACCTCATTTTCGTATTACCCTTATATGCTAGAGTTATGAGAATCGCCATGTGTAAGATTTCCTTCTTCTTGATGGTTTCTTCTATATCGTTCCAGTATTTTTCTAGGAATCTCGTAGTGTGTTTGCCCTTGATAAATACTGGGTGTTCGATAATGGCTTTCAACAAAGGTATGTTTGTCTGGATCCCTGAAATAACGTATTCGCTCAGTGCTCTCTTCATTCTATTTATTGCTTCAAGCCTATTAGAACCCCATACAATGAGCTTTGATATCAAGGGGTTATATTCGCCTGGTACAAAACTATTGGAAGCAACACCCGAGTCAACACGTACTCCAGGACCTGAGGGTTCAATATAATATGTTATTGTGCCTGGGCTAGGCATAAGAGTTAGGGGATTCTCGGCATTTATTCTTGCCTCAATACTGTGTCCACGTATACTTATTTGTCTTTGTTTAAGAGTTAGTACTCCTTCTGTAGCTATGATTATTTGTTGTTTCACTATATCTACTCCTGTGATGAACTCTGTGACGGGGTGCTCTACTTGTAGCCTAGCATTTATCTCCATGAAATAGTATTTTTTATGCTTGGGATCATAGAGCATTTCAACAGTTCCAGCATTAATATAGCCTATGTGTTTCATTAGCTTAACAGCATCTTCTGTAAGAGATTTCCTTATCTGAGTTGTTAGTGCTGGTGATGGTGCTTCCTCTATTATTTTCTGGTGTCTTCTCTGAATACTACAGTCTCTTTCGTAGAGGTGTATAATGTTATCTCCATCACCTAGTATTTGTACCTCTATGTGCTTAGGGTTCTCAATATATGGTTCAACATAGAGTCTAGCGTCTTTGAAAGCATTTTCTGCCTCCTTCCTTGCTTGTTCATAGTATTTCTCTGCCTCTTCATTATTCCTGATAATTCTTATACCCATTCCTCCGCCTCCACCCACTGCCTTGAGCATTACTGGATAGCCATGATCCTTAGCGAACTCCACTATATCCTTTGGATCATTAACGTTCATCCATGGAAGTGTAGGAACTTCTGCTTCAACAGCTTTCTTCTTAGCACGTACTTTGTCTCCAGCTAACTCCATGACCTCGGGAGAGGGTCCTATGAAAATAAATCCTTTTTCTACAACTCTTTTTGCAAATACAGGGTTTTCGCTTAAGAAACCATATCCTGGATGTATAGCATCTGCACCAAGCTCTATAGCTGCATTGATTATATCATCTATGTCGAGATAATTTGATACTTCATAGTCTTCGCTCATGAATTTCCTGTGTAGGCTATTTTTATCTATAGAAGTGTATATTCCGAGAGGAACATATCCTAATTCTCGAATGCTCCTCGCTATTCTTATTGCTATTTCTCCTCTGTTCGCTATCATTATTCTAAGTGTCATGAAAATACCCCACTACTCATTAAAGCGATCTACTTTTCTCACCACTAATTGATCAGTTTTATCTTCTTGCTCGTTTATATATGTGTAAGTAATGTTTAATAATTTTAAGTTTTGAGATATAAGCTTATATGTATCTAAGTCTAATAGGAGTTTTCTTCGTTAAATCATTGAGAGCCTTGATTATATCATTGGTATTTTCGAGTTGTTTGAATACTTCTAGATCATCGATAGTTATTGGAGCGACTCTATATATAGCCAGGCTAGCACCAATTGTTTCTATGATGTGTCCAATGCCTCTATCGGTGAATAACTGTGTAATTGTTTTGAGGTCTTGCTTGCTAGGTATTGGGATGTTGGATGGATGAGTATGTGCTGATAAACACTGTGGTATCCTTGGGAGAAGCACTTTGTCTTCTTCTCCCTCTATTAGAAACGCTTTTCCATCGAATAGTATTCCTAAATAGTACTCGTGGCGAGTTGCTATGGTTTTAGTAGCGTATTCCTTCATTTTATAGTGTAGAGTTTCACGATAATAATCAATTATTTCCTCGTAGAGTGTTCTTAGATTAGTATCTCCTCTACCAATAGTTGCATAGACATTGTGTTTTTCCGAGAAAATATTAATGCTTTCTAATAGATCATAGTTACACTTAATGCCATCAACTACTACTGTATAGTTCTCGAGCTCATGTGAATTAATGAGAACTTCTTCACACTCAGCATCTTCTAGGATATCTTCTAAGAAGTTTATGGTGCGTGCTAAAAAAGCGATTTTTTCCGTATAATTGTTCTTAATGATTGCTTGGTATTTGTGTTTCACTATAGATCATCTACTTCGTCTCGCTAATAAGTCTATTACATCGACGTATATGTCTATTGCTTTATGTAAAGATTCTATAGGTATGTACTCATCTGTTTTATGAGCCATATTTGGTTCTCCGGGGCCATATGATGCTGCTTGTATGCCTTTACTCGTGTAGTATCTAAGGTCTAGTCCACCAACACAAATGGTTTTCCTTGGTTCTTTACCTATGTTCTTCTTCACAGCTTCTTCTAGTACTCTAACTATTTCAGAGTCTGGATCAGTTATTGCTGGCTCCATTTTCTCAACTATTTCTAATTCAACTTCTGCTCCAGCTGTGCTAGATGCTTTTTTGATAACCTGTTCAAGCTCACTTATCACTTCAGAAGTATTTTCTTCAACAATTAGTCTCCTATCAATACTGAATCCTGAGAGGCCTGGCACAATGTTTATGCTTCCCGGAGATAACAGTTTTCCTCCCAGGGTAGCCGTGGGATGATTTGCTATCTCTATATCGTATAGGTATTTACTCTTCTTCTTTTCTAGAGAGGGTAGATAGTTTTCAATCAAATACTTTGCTACATAAACCATTTTTTCAAATGCATTTACTCCCAGCATAGGAACCGATCCATGTGCTTGTTTACCCTTAACCTTTACCATAGCCCATACAGATCCTTTGTGTCCATGCCATATGTTGTCTAAACCGCTTGGCTCAGCTATTATTACCCAATCGGGTCTGCTGCCGAGTTCGTTTACCAAGTAACCAGTACCTGTCGCCCCACCTATTTCTTCGTCAGGAACGATGGCGGCTTCAACAATTATGTCTGGTTCTTTATCTTGTTGCGCATAGTATATCATAGACGCTAGAAACGCTGCAATTCCGCCCTTCATATCCGTTGAACCACGTCCATATATCTTGCCGTCTTTCTTTAATGGTTTAAAAGGCTCTGTAATACTCCACCCTTCTCCAGGAAAGACAACGTCGTAGTGCCCATTGAATTGAAGAACTTTGTCCCCAGAACCTATTCTAGCCAATAAAATATATCTTGGTTTATCGGGATTCATTTCTGGACGTAATTTTTCTTTAACATATTCATCTGGTACACGATGAATAGTTACGTGCATGCCGTATTTTTTCAGTACCTCGGCATAGTAAGTTATAATATCCTTATAGGCTTCGCCGAGAACTGTAGGGAACTTTATGCTTTCCATAAGTATTTCTTCAGCGAGGTCATATACCCACTGTGGGAGCTTAGACATATTTTTCACCACGTACTAAGATACATTATGTATTCGTGATATAGAAATAGATTATTTTATGTAGTTATAAAATAATTTATCCAAGATAAATTTATTTGCATATAAATATATTAAGCAATATCTTTATACATGATTCAAAATATATGGATAAACCTTTTATATTATATATACGTATATACATGATAACGGGAGCAAAAGTGATAGATACAACACTGTTGCTACTATTAATTGGATATACTGCATCGTTTTTCATGGCCTGGAACATAGGAGCAAATGATGCTAGTAACCCTACGGATACAGCTGTTGGTTCAGGAGCATTAACAATTAAGCAAGCACTAATACTTTTCAGCATATTCGCAGGTGTTGGTGCACTCTTTCAGGGCTGGATGGTTATGAAAACTTTTGGTAAAGGAGTAGTTTCAGACGTAGATTTAATTGGCGCATTATCGGCTGTGGCAGCAGCAGGTACATGGGTAATTATAGCTTCGTGGAAAGGAATACCAGTATCAACTAGTCAGAGCGTGGCGGGAGGAGTACTAGGTATAGGATTAGCATATGTGTTCTTAGGGAAAATAGGTTTGAATGATATACATTGGAGCGTAGTTTATAAGATCTTGCTAAGCTGGGTTACTAGCCCAATTCTTAGTATATTGTTTGCGATAATTTTATTCCACGTATTGGCGTTGATGACCTATAATCTGGAGAAGAAAGGTTTCAATGTTCGTCGTTTTCTAAAAGTATTGCTCATTATATCACTTATATTTTCTGCATATTCATTCGGGGCAAACGATGTGGGTAATGCCACAGGCGTATATTATATAGTTACATCAAAGTATTTGGGATTGCCTAACACTAGTACACGTATATTTCTAGCACTACTAGGAAGCATCGGAATAGCCTTAGGCGGTTTCACGCTTGGTAAAAGAGTTATCGTTACTGTTGGTTACCGAATAACACGATTAGATCTTGTCGCAGGAGCTGCGGCAGAGTATGCAAATGCACTAACTGTTTGGTTATTCACCACTATTCCATATCAATTATTCGGCTATGGAATGCCTATATCAACGACACACGCTAGTGTATCAGCGATTATCGGTGTAGGTATTGCCAAGAATAAAAACCTAAGTGGTATAAATTGGAAAATAGTGTTAATTATATTTGCGTCCTGGTTATTCACATTACCTATAACGATTTCTCTAGGATTCATATACTATACATTAATCAATGGTTTTTTGCATATATGACTTATAATGAGTGAGGTGCTAGGTAGTAATGTCTACATGGATATGGATTTCGGGTAGACGAGAAAAGGAAGTCATTCTCAAAAGTACTGATCACTTAGAATACGTATATAAGACAGTGATACACCTCAATATAATGCTGAATAAGATCCAGAAATTAGAATATGAAGATGCACAACTAGAATACGAGGAAATAAACAAATATGAAGAAGAAGCTGATAGAATAAAACGCGAAATCATAGGTGAGCTAAGCAAAGGGAATATTCATCCAATGGATAGAGAAGATTTATTGAGGTTAATTTTCCAAGCAGATGATATAGCGGCTTATGCTAAAGCATCTGGACGAAGATTAAAGTTGCTTATCGAATTAGGATACGACATACCTGATCAGTTATTATCTTTATTAATCAACATGGTTAGAGACATTGTAAAAATGATTGAGATGCTGAAACAAGCAGTATTTCAAATAACAAAGGATCCACGTAAAAGTCTTGAAATGACACACGCCATTGAGGATATTGAAGAGAAAGTCGATGATGTACGTCTAGAAGCTCTTAAACTAATATTTCGAACGTGTAGTGAAACCTTTGATAGTAAATGTGTTCTATATAAAGAAATAGTTGACAACATAGAGAATACAGCCGATAAATGTGAAGATACAGGCGACGTAATAAGATCGATATCATTATCTCATCTCAAATAATAATTCTACAAAGGGATTGTAAGCGGTTCTCTGAAATAGAGTCTCATAATACTTCGTATAAGTAATAATAATTAATGACTAAGTGGTGAAACGTACTTGAAGAGGAAGAATCGAGGCGTAGCGAGAGCTAAGGAATGTATAGAGGAATGTATTGGAACAGATAATATCCCGAGATGTTTTATCAAGTGTTATCTGAAATCGGCTGTTTTAGAAGCGTATGTATGGATTGATTATTTGAAGAAAATGTCGGAAGAAGTAATTAAGTTATATGGTTTTAATGCTGTTACTTATAGTAGAGAGTTTAAAAGCTTCTTGCAAGATCCATTAAGACATTTGGAGAAGAAGCTATTTATTTATACTCACGACATGGTAAGGGGAAGGATTACTAAAGAGGAGTATGCGGAGAAGGCAATGATGGCTATAAATACTAGTTTGAGAACAAATTTGAGAACTCTCTATCAGAACTGGGGCTTTTTAGCATTATTGAAGAACTTGTATCGTGAGGGAACACTTGTAATATATCCTGAGCACAAAATACTATCGCTAGAGAGAAGCGGGAAACAAAAACTCAGATGGATACCTCCTAATTTAATTATCGATGTTCCGGGATATGGAAGTTTAAGTTTCTTCATAGAAGCCCCGCGACCCCTTTCATGGGGGGATACTGGTGATCTTCAAAAGATCTGGAATTTATATACGGCACTTAGACCAGACATGATGGTTTATCGAGGTAGAGTATACGATATAATTGAGCCAGGAAACACTCCTCCGATCAAGAGACCGGACCTAATAATTGAGTATAAGGAATTACCTGATTGGTATAAGAGAGTTAGAGATGTTAAGGGACCGTTAGCAAAGCCTCTAAGTGCTGAGGAATGGCGTACTAGGTGGATTGAGGGATTATGGGATGGACTAGCTGATGTCTTGGGTGTTACTAGGAGGGAAGCGGCAGAAAAACTAAGTGGTAGAAAAGGAGTTAGGC
>JAMOPC010000198.1 GCA_027064845.1 Desulfurococcales archaeon
AGTCTTGAAATCAGCACCATCAACAATTGCTGCTTCAATAACTTCTCTCGGCAAAGAGGATAAACCAGCAGAATACATTGTAACAGTGAAACCTGACCAAAGCCAAACGGATCCAAGTATTAATGAGAACAAGGCTGTGTCCGGGTACATAGTCCATGATCGGGCTAGAAAACCTAAACCAAATAATCTTAGTAAAATATTCACTACTCCTAGGTCTTTGTCGAAGCTAAACTGTATGAGTAAACCACCAACTATCATTGGTATAACCATTCCGAGGAAGATGAATGACCTAATAATACTTCCTCCCTTAACATATTGAAGATATACTGCAAACAATATACCAATAATAACTGTGAGTGGTAGATGTATTATTATCCATATAATATTGTGAATTATAGCTCCCATTGGAAAGCTAAGTGTTTCAATACCCTCTGGGTTTATGAATTTCTTATCCGTTACGACCTTAACATAGTTCTCAAAACCAGGGGGTCTTTCAACAATGTTTATTCCTGGGATCGGGTTTATGTTGAAGCTCAAAATAATCGTGGCGAAAATAGGGTAGACAACAAATATTAGGACAAGAATAATGGCGGGTATGAAAAAAGTTATTCGTGTTGGAGTCATCCTTAACTGGGTCATGCGTCTTTTTCCCCTGCCTTATTTATTTCTGGGGGAAGTTCTCTGTCAAGGTGTTTAATACATCGTCTAACTTATCTGGGTTTACCCACAACAGCTTCAGCTGGTCCCAGAATAGTTTCTGCCAATCACCACCTACGCTGTCATCTAGGTCTGGTACTGGAGTCATTTGTTTGAGCTTCTCATATACTGCCTGCATTGGCTTCCAGTGGTCTTTGATATCTACTTTTAACCAGGTAGCGAACTTGCCAGCGTGTGTTCCTACATGTACTCTTTGTCCCTCAGTTGCTAGCCATTTAGCTAATAGCTTTGCTTCCTCGGGGTGCTCAGTATATTTTGGTACGAAGATGTAGTCTGTACCCATAACTACTCCTTTACATCCTGGTAGCGGGAAGAATCCTAGATCGTCGGGGTCATCAACCATACCTGTTAGCCATGTACCCATGAAGTAGAGAGCATATTTGCCGCTCCACCACTCCTCAATAGCCTTTGTCCATTCTATTGGCTCGCTGAAGTATCCCTCTTTTATGAGTGGCACTAAATAGTTCTCGAATATAGCCTTGACTTGTGGGTCGTTAAATTTGAGTTCTCCATTAATTAGTTTTAATTGCATGTCTATACCGCCAAAAGTTATGATGAAATGCTCGGTTATGTCACTTATAGGCCATCCAACACTGTCTCCAGTAACTATTGGGGCCTTAATACCCGGTATTTGCTTTATCTTGTCTAGTAATTGTTTGAACTCATCCCAAGTCTTGGGTTCTTTCAAAACCATGTTTCTGGAAGAATGATTTCCTATACCAGAATCCTGGCTTTGCCCATGCTGTGAATGGCAGTCCATATATCTTGTCGCCGCTCTTAACTGGGTCGAATATGCCCTTAATATATTCATCTTGGCTAACTAGATCACTAAGATCCATTAAGTGTCCTTTCTTCCCCATCTCTTTTACCCACCAGCCCCACGCAGAGAAAATAACATCTCCGGGGGCCATTCCTGCCTCAAATTGTGGAGGAGCTATTGATGCTAAGTCTTCTGCTCTATAGATCCTGTACTCTACTTCTATATTGGGATGTTCCTCCATGAACTTATCTAGTACTTGCTGAAATGCTTTCATTTCGTCGCCGGCCCATGGCCCGATAACGACTAGTTTTACTTTCTGCGTAGTAGTTGTTTGTTGTGGTGTAATGGTAACATAGGCTATTCCGTATCCAACTAGTATTCCTATGATAAAGGTTATGGCAGCTACTAATACAAGTTTAGAAGTTACAGAGGCCGTGCTCATACTTTAACCTCTGGGGGGAAATTTATCACTAATTAGTATATAATTGGGGATACATATATAAGATTAATCTCTCCACCCACTGATGGAACACTAAATAGTTAGAAAACGATCTATTCCCACCATAGGAAAAATTATTCCTTATAAGCTCCGAGTAAGCCTTCATTAACGCATTAACGATCAAGTACTTGTTTAGAGTTGAACAATATGAGAGTCTTGGGGTCAGAACTATAATAATCTACATATGTGTCTAGAACCGATCCATCCTAGCTAATATGAGCTTAACAATGAGTCCCGAAGAAATTGTATAGACATCGTATCCAGAGATCAATTATTTTTTCTTTAGAGAATATATTCTGCTCTTCTAAGGTATTGTTATTAGTTTATTCCTCATTATAGAATCAGCCTATTTCAAAACGACAAGTCTTAATTACTTGTATGTCTTTATCATTTCCTTTACATATTTGTTATTAATGATTTGAATATTCTTAGTTGCTATGTCGAGATATTCATTAAGTTTTATGATTTCTTCATCGTTTATTCTTCCTTTTTCAAAGTCTATGATCATTGTTTTTAGTTGCTGAATTATTAATATAAGGTTTTC
>JAMOPC010000199.1 GCA_027064845.1 Desulfurococcales archaeon
ACAACATATTAATAGTTAAGGATGTCCCAGACGTAGCAAGAGTAGTAGCAAGTGGAGAGAGACCTGTTGGTATAACTTTGACAATGTATTTGAAAGCATATCCTAGCCTCAAGTTCGTTGTTCCAGAGGAAGGAGCTATAGTGATACCAAGCCCGATGGGTATTGTCAAAAATGCTAAACATCCAGAAGATGCAAAAGTATTACTTAGGTTCTTATTATCAAAACAAGCCTCCAAGTCATTAACCGATGCATATACGTATTCATCAAGAGTAGATGCTCCTCCGCCACCAGGATTCCCCAAGCTATCTGAGTTAAAAACATTGAAAGTAACAATTAGTGAGTTAAAACCGATAGTTGATCAAATCAGAGATAAGTGGACCGAGATATTTGGAGGCTGATCCAAATACTAATTTCTTTTTTATCTTCAAATCATAAATTCTATGAGTGTAATTAATTTAACATATTTATGGTGATATAATGGTTCCTAAATGGCTAATAATAATTCTTCTCATAATTACATTTGTACTGGTTTTACCACCTATTATTTCAATATTTTATGACGTAGCATCGATCACGTTATATGAACCTGAAAGGATAAGCATTATCATAACTAAACCATATTACTTATACAGACCCTTAATCAACTCCGTCATAGTGTGTGGTAGTTCAGCAGTAATATCTACTCTACTAGGTCTCGGATTCGCATGGTTATTAGCAAGATATAATGTGCCCTCCAAGAACTTGTTATTATCGCTTCTAACAGGTCCTTACATAGTTCCTTCATTTATGATGGCTATTGGATGGATCATGTTATGGACTAGTAATGGTCTTTTCGAACAATTCACACATATGAAGAGCCCGATAGAACCATATGGTCCTCTTAGTCTAATAATTATCCTTGGTCTTCACAATTATCCATTAGCTATGCTGACTATATACACAACACTGGTTAACATGGATGCTAGTCTTGAAGAAGTTGCTAGAATACATGGTGTTCCATGGTATAAGGTTGTTAGAGGCATTATTTTACCACTAATAATGCCTGGTATATTATCTGGCTTTATCCTAGCATTCGCATACTCGATCTCGGAGTTCGGTGCTCCTGCTGTGCTTGGACTACCTGTTGGATACACTGTTTTAACAACACAAATATATTCCTTTATGACTGAAGCACCTATAGAGTATGAAGCAGCAGAAGTCTTATCTATTGTTTTATCGCTTATAGGAATAGGAGTTTTAGGCATAAATTATGCGATATTGTCTAAGAAAAGTTATGCAACTATTACAGGGAAGATCTCGCGTGTAGAAGTAAAGAGACCTAGTTATACTGTTTTCTTCTTAGTGATATTATTCATGTTAATAGTATATACACCATCATTTGCTGTAGTTGTAGGCTCATTGATAAAGAATTGGGGTGAACCAATAACATGGGCGAACATAGGTCTTGATCACTATATTAAAGTCTTGACAATGAGTAGAAGCGTGAATGCATTGATAATTACTCTTGGATTAGCTATTGGTGCAGCAACTATAGCTAGTTTTCTAGGAGTACTCATTGGTTATACAGTGCTGAGATCGAAAACATTGATCACGAAAATAATGGATTTCCTAGTATTCCTACCATTCAGTATTCCGGGTCTTGTTATAGGAGTGGGGCTAATTATTGCTTCTGGAAGAATATATGGACCATTATATGGTACAGCGTTCATTCTGCTAATAGCATTCATAATCAGATTCCTACCCTATGCTACAAGAACAACAATCCCTGTACTAATGCAGATCGATGAAAGCTTGGAAGAGTCATCCCGCGTCCATGGTGTAAGCTTTGGTAAGACTATGATGAGAATAGTTTTCCCATTAACCCTAGGTGCATTATTTAGTAGCTGGGTCTTTGTATTCAACAGCTCTATGAAAGAACTAAGTGCAAGCGCCATTCTTGCCACACAAGTAGAAACAGCAATAGTTGTTGCTTTCTTATTATTCTCCGATGGTTACTTCAGTGATGGAGCAGCTCTAACGCTGATAATAGTGGCTATCACACTATTATTGACAGGAATAGCATCTAAGTTCACTAGAAAGGGCTTAGCAGAACTTCAAGCAAAAACTCTTAAATAAATTTTTTATTGCTTTAGAAAATTTGATGTTCCCAAATGTATTTTATCACTTCATCATGACTGGGTACGTTATGACTGCCTAGTTTCGTAGTTTTTAGTGCTGCTACAGCATTTCCATATATAAGAGCTTTTCTCAAGTTATATCCTCTTACAAGCCCTAATAGTAATCCGGCTGCAAATGCATCACCTGCTCCTGTTGTATCGATAACTTTCTCCACGGGGAATGCTGGGAATTCGTATTCCTCACCATTGCTAGTTTTTGCATATACTCCTTCAGCGCCTTTTTTAACAATTACTATTTTTGGGCCATATTCCAGTATCTGGTTTGCGGCTTGTTTATAATCATTTGTTCCTGTGAGATTTCTTGCTTCGTTTCTATTAACAAGTACTAT
>JAMOPC010000200.1 GCA_027064845.1 Desulfurococcales archaeon
TAATAAATACGATTCCCGGATCACTTCCCTTACAAGAAATTAGTACAGGTAAACCTAAGTCGTGATAGCGTACTTTAGCTTTCCAACAAACCTGTATTTTCTGCTTCTTACCACTAATTGTTTTAGAAATAATCCTTGTGGCTAAACTATAAGGTATATTCATAACAACACTCTTCTTCTTATCACCGGGTTTGAGGAACAAACCAGTATATGGGACAGCATCGTGATACCTGCTACTAGTATAATATATTATTAAGTCCGCGTCACTTCGTAGATATATATCGTAGAGATAACCAGTTACTAGAATAGCCTTACCGTCACAAAGTCTTTCACCACAAACCCTTAGTTCAGAACAGCCTTCTCCACCAGGACTATGAGCGGATAACAAGGTTGGATGATTTTCTAAATCAAATCTCGCAACCAGCTTATCATTGATTTTTATCTCTAAACTAGCTTCAATAGGATCCCATGATACAGGTGTGACTACATGTCCTTTCTCAGCGCCACTCTCTACTCTTATAATTCTCGACTCAATCCCTATACTATCAAGGTATTCTTGTATACTTTTAACAGAATCCCATAATCCTTTCGAGCCTTGTAGTCTATGGTGTTTAGTGATCATTGATAATATTTCTTGAGCTTTTAGAGGCTTAACAAACTTCAATAACTCATTATAAATCTGATTAATCAAACCAAGACACCAAGAGGATAATATATTACTCATACAGTTAATAATTCATCGATTATATCTTAGATAAAATTAGAAGGAAAATTTTAGTGATTAAATGAAGCCATGTCTTTTAGAATCCTTTTCCAAAACTCGTTATTTGTTTTAATGCTAACTGGACATATTCTCTCATTTTCTCAGGTAAACCAATTAATGCTGATGACAAGAATCCTAATATGATCATTTTTGTAGCTTCTTCTTCTGATAACCCACGTGTTTGTAGATAAAAGATCTGTTCTCCGCTTATCTTACCGATGCTTGCTTCATGTGTTAGTCTTGTATTATTTGTCTTGGTTTCAAGAACTGGGGCTGTCTTATATATCCCTTTTCCTAATACAAGTCCATTACATTCTATATGTCCTTTTGTCTCGTCTGCTTCGGCAATTATTTTAGCCATAACGTTCATGTATCCATTCTCTTCTACAACACCTCTACTAGTAATTACTGCTCTAGAACCATTTCCTCGGAGCTCTATTAATGTATTTGTGTTTAATCTAGAGTTTTTGTGTGCAACTGATGCTTCATGTACTTCTATAGTACTATTTTTCATTCCTACTAAGTGACTTGACAACCCGAGAGCTCTTATAGGCGAGATCTTGACATAGTAGTATTCGAACTTAGAATTCTCATCCATTAAGCCATAAGTCTTAGACCCTACATCGATATTCGGGGCCCAATTATGTATCATTAAGTTTTTTAACATTGAGTTCTTGCCAACATAGAGAAGGGTCATAGCTGAATGAGCTCCTTCCGATACAAGACTGGCACATCCCTTGGCTATAAGGACGTTACTATTATCACCAATGTCTATGATATTGATTATTCTCTGAGTTATGCCTCGTGTTCCTATTATGAAGCACCCATATATTGGGATCGGGACATTTGTTCTAGGTGGTACTCGTATATAGAATCCAGCAGTATTTTCATCTACTTGTAATGTTTTATCATAATGTATTCTCTCGAGAAAATTCTTGATTTCTTCTTTGTTTTCCTCATATGCTTTTCTAATATCTTTGAAGACAACACCATATTTCTTTAAATACATTGCATAGTATCCGACAAATAATCTATCATCAAGTATTCCTGCAACAAGATTTTCTGATGCTGGTAAACCAGCTTTTTCAGCATACTGTGTTATTTCCGCTGTTTGTTTTACAACCATATTATTCCCTCAAATGTTTGTTTTTGTCTATTCTTATTTTATTACGGTGTTATATACTATACTTCTTTCTACGCTCTTTTACGAGTCTAAGTGCTTCTTTGAAGAAAGAGTGATCAGGTGATCTAAGAATATAGTAAATAATAGATTCTGAAGGTAAGATTATTACTCCTTTCTTTTCAAGAGATCTTAAAGCCCATTCATGATCATCCTTGATCTGTGAAGCTACAGCATCATAAGGAACAATTACATTATAATCTCTTTCTAAAGCATCAATAGCTGTCTGTAATACACATATATGTGTCTCAATTCCTGTTAAGATCAATGTTTTTCTTTTTGTGGTTTCAAGAACTTTGACAAAATCCTCATTGCCAAAACAGCTAAACGTCTTTTTCTCAATTATAGGATAGTTATTGGCAAATTCTTTGAATTTATCTACTATTTCCCCGAGTTTTACTTGTTTCGTCAATATAACTGGTGTACCAGCACTTTCGAGAGTTTTAGCGAGTGAATATATATTATGTATAAGCCTGTCATGGTCAGGTATTATTTTTAATAACTTGTCTTGTACATCGATTATAATCATTACTGTATCATCAAAGTTTATGAACACT
>JAMOPC010000201.1 GCA_027064845.1 Desulfurococcales archaeon
CAGCACCAACCAATATCACTAACATACTACAGAATAAGACAGTAATTATGGCAATAGTAATAGCAATAATAATAGTACTAGTAATAGCCCTACTAGCCAAGAAAAAGTAAGATCCTATACAAGTAGACTATCTGTCTTTTATCCTCAATTTGATTATAATCATTTTTAACAATATTGTACTGTAACTTCTAGTTCATTCGTTTCCGAGTAGTATTTTCTAATAATTCTCTTAGTAAGCAGTTTCTCTACGGTATATATTTATTAAATATACTTGACACTTTTCAAGTATTTTATAGAAGATCCTATATTGTTTGTTTAATCTTGTAGCCCTTATCCCTTTTAATGGACCCTTTAACTCTTTTCCCGCTCTCTCTGGATTATTGGCTATTTCCTCCAGTCTTTTCATAAGTATTTCCCTAGATTTTCCCTCTAACTTCCTAGTTATTCTTTTAAATGCTTTACTGAATAACAGCTTATGCTTATACATTCCTATTTCATCTCCAAGATATGTTTAAGTTCTTCTGGTGTCTTGGCAACGTCTTCTATTTCTTGTTCTTCATTTGTATGTTTCATTGTGAGGTATTCGAATGTCGCCGTATAGGCGTCTAGTTCTTTAACGTATTTCTTGAGGATCTTTGCTATTTTTCTTAGTTTTTCTGTTTGTTTTGTCTCTGTAAGACTATATACTAGGAGTATTGATGCTATGTATGTCTTGGTATAATTCTTTATTTCACCACATCTGATCAAGTAGTAGAATATTTCTAGGAACTTCTCTGGATTATTCAACATCAATTCGATCTTGTAAACGTCGTGCTCTATTATGATCTCTAGTGCTTCTGATATGTCTAGACCCATGTCTTTAAGCATTTCCTTTAATTTCCCTATACCTTGGGTAATTAGAAGAGATGCTTCTTCGCGCTTGTTTGGAAGAAGTATAGAGCTTCGCTTGTAGCAAGCATTACTAGGTAGGTAAAGCTTATGTCTTCAAAAAGCTTATCAACTATTTTATCAATACTATCAGGGTCATCAATTCCTGCAACTATCTAATAGTTATTTGACTCAAACATTGTATCCCATAGAAAATATTCAGTAGTGATCAATTATTTATTGGTGCAAAATATTGGTCTTTTGGAAAATAGTTAGATTGTCTTTGAAAAGTAGAAAGAAAACCAAGAATTTAGGTACATTTTATTTTCGTAATCTTTTGTTTTCTTGAGTTTGAATAGGGTTTTTATTGCGGCTCTATTTTTATTCTTGTAGACATATATTTTGTTCTTAGGTGATTGTTGTGGGTTCTTTACTTATTGAGGCTAGGTATGTTATTCCAGTAAGGCCTCGTGGCAAGATCATTAGGGATGGTGCTGTTGTTGTTGAGGATGATAGGATAGTGTTTGTTGGTAAGAGGGATGAGGCTAGAGCTAAGTATAGTGGTTTCGAACATGTTATCAAGGCTGATCGCCATGTTGTGATACCGGGTATTGTTAATGCGCATTGTCACTTGTTCCAGAGTATTTTGAAGAATATTGGTATTGATATGGAGCTTGTCAGTTGGTTGAGAACTAGTATTCATCCAACACTTGCTAGCTTCACAGACGAAGACTTCTACGTGGCTGCTAAGTGGGGCTTGATCGAGAACATTAAGAGTGGTGTAACGAGTATTATTGAGAACCACTATGGTCCGAGAGGCCACGAAGCTGTTATTAAGGCATTGATAGAGTCTGGTCTCCGAGCAGTTCTTGCAAGGGGTATCTACGAGGTAAACGTGCTCATAGATATGTTGAAGGAGACTCCAGAGCAGGCTTTAAGCCATGTAGAGTCTCTTGTTAAACAATATCATGGTAAAGAAAATGGTAGGATAAGAATAGCTGTTGCTCCAATGCACCCATATAATGCTAGTAAGGAACTATTATTGAAAGCCAAGGAGCTTGCTGATAAATATAATTTGATATATCATACACACACGGCTGAGTCTAAGAAGGATCAAGAACTAGTTGTCCAGCTACATGGTAAGACCGATGTAGCACTACTTTATGAGTTGGGTATACTTAGTCCTAGGTATCATGCTGTCCATGCTGTAAATGTTAGTCCTGAGGAGATCAAATACATAGCGGAGACTGGTGCACACGTTATAC
This sequence comes from Desulfurococcales archaeon, assembly GCA_027064845.1. Classification (GTDB taxonomy): domain Archaea; phylum Thermoproteota; class Thermoprotei_A; order Sulfolobales; family Desulfurococcaceae; genus JAGHDU01. Next base: position 2,133 of record JAMOPC010000201.1, read on the forward strand.
ATAATCCGGAAAGCAATATGTATCTTGGATCAGGGATAGCTCCGATACCGGAATACATGGAGGCAGGAGTAAACGTAGCATTAGCAACAGATGGTGCTGGAAGCAACAATAACAACGACATGATCGAGGCTATGAGATTCGCAGTATTCCTACACAGAGCAGCTAAGAGTCACCCATCAATAATAACTGCTTGGGACGCACTCGAAATGGCTACTATCAATGGAGCAAAAGCATTAGGACTTGAAAACGAGATAGGTAGTCTTGAACCAGGTAAGAAAGCTGATATAACTATTATAAAGCTAGATGCTCCACACACAGCCCCCGTCCACGACCCCCTAGGAGCTATTGTATACTGTGCAAAC
>JAMOPC010000202.1 GCA_027064845.1 Desulfurococcales archaeon
GCAGTAATTGACACAACTAAGGGAGACATACTAGCAGAGCTAAGCACTGTAGAAGACTTGATAAAGAACGGTGTAAAGGTAGACACAGAGAACATCCTAGCCAAGATCGATGAGCTAAAGAGCAGTGTAGGAACGGCCTCAGACAAACTGGATGCACTAGCAGCATCTCTTGACAATGTAAAGTCAAGCCTAGACGACGTCAAAAGCAGTGTAAGCGCTGTAAAATCAAGTGTTGAAGGTATCAAGTCTTCAGTTAGCTCAGCAATAAGCTCAGCAGTAGATGACTTAAAGACCTCAATTGAAGACAAAGCAAACAGCGTAAGCGGAAGCGTATCAACCTACGGACTAGTGAACCTAATACTCATACTAATAGCAATAATACTAACAGCATACGTTGGATTCTTCCACAAGAAAGAGTAAACATAAAACTAACTCTTTTTTAAAATTAAATTAATCATTTTTGTAAAAACCATTTTCCTTGTTCAAACATTTCTAAAAACATGTTTGTTTCACAAAATATCTTTTCTTACCAGCCAATTCTGTAAATACTGGCAGTTAAGTTTCATTATTACGGTTTTCAAGAGTATAATTTTAAATTATCCCACATATTTAGGAATATATAGTATAAAGCCTTGGGGGATGAGTGTGGGTAAGTATAAATTATTAATTATACTCCTTGTAGTTATAATAATGAGTTTAAGTATGGTACCTCCAGTAATAACGAATAGTTCTAATAATCAACCAAGCTCTTGGATAACTAAGATAGACCCAATACTATTGAATAAGGACTACTATACCCTAGACTTTACAGCGAAAATAATAGGGTCAACTCTTGAAGTCTCACAAGACAAGCTCCCAGTATTTAATTTAAAACATGTCAGAGAAGGTCAAGCAAAGATAGCCATTATCGCGAACCCTGAAACAAATATAAAACTTATAGAGAAAAACGTTGAGAACATCATATTCGCTTATAAGCTGCCGTCATTCCTCTATGTAGAGGCATGGGCAACATATAGTGACGTAATAAATCTAGCTAAGAAACCATTTACTGTAAAAATAGTAGCTATGAGATCACCTATTAGTACACTATTAAATGAAAACAATATAAAGAAGAACGAAATGGCTGAACCTCTCCTCCACGCTGCAGTAGGAGTAATTGGTGCATCAAAAGTATGGAAAGAATACAATATTACTGGTAAAGGAGTAAAAGTAGCTGTTGTAGATACAGGTATAGACTTTGGATTATCGGATTTCGGCGTTGATGCTATTGCTAGAGATGAGAACGGCTTACCAATGATCTTCGATGCTGATGAAGTAGGCCTTGTACTAACAATTAATAGTACGATTGCAAATTCCTCAGGCTATATTAACTTAAACGGTCCAGTAATGTTCTTCGATTGGTATACATTAGATTTCGGACTAACATATTATGGGTGGGTACAATACGCTGGACCTTATGGAGTATATGTAGACGTATTTCCATTAACAACGTTCTACGTAGGAAATATACATAGCTACAACAACGAGTTCAAGTTCGGAATAGCAGTACAAACAATCTACTTAGGATACGGTGCAGACGGTCTACTTCAATACACTGTACCAGTTATCCTTGCAGATACAAATGACGATGGATACTATGACACAGTATATGCTGATTTATCAACAACATATTACTATATAGTATCGGCTCTCACCAGTGTTGGATTATCAATGGTATCACCAGATCCCTCATGGAGAGACTTCAGCTTCGCAGATGAACCAGCAGCCACATATGGTTCTGAGATATTAGCTAGAGACTTCACAGGAGACGGCATAAACGATTTCAGTGCTGGCACTTTATCTGGTTACACATATGACTGGCTAGGAATATTCACAGGGCAATCCATATCATTTGGATGGGATAAGTTCTGGGAGTATGGAGGAGTTATTCTCCCAGGACTAGATCCTTATGGAAACTATGTATCAATAATGTATGACTGGTTAGGCCATGGAACAAGCTGTGCAGGAGTAATTGGAAGCAGAGGAAAAGTAGTATACGATCTAGGATATGGAAACTATACATTAAAAGGAATAGCTCCTGACGCAAAACTAGCGTCAATGCCAGGTTACCTAATCAATCCATTCACAGCAGAATTCTTCTTCTCAGGATACGACCCAGTTAACGAGCCATGGAATTGGACCTATACAGGCAAACACAAGACAGACATAATAAGCAATAGCTGGGGTTCAAGCTATATCGCATTAACAGGATTCGCCTCCGGACTAGATCCGTGGAGCCTGATTGAAGACTACTTAACATCTTCATCAGGAACAGTTATAGTACATGCAATGGGTAATGGCGGACCAGGATATGGAACAGTAACCATGCCTGGATCAGGCAGCTTAATAATAAGCGTAGGCGCAAGCACATTATTCGAGTACCTTAGACTATATGGCAGACTACCAGGTCCAGGTGGTGAAGTCGTTAGCTGGAGCGATAGAGGACCAACAAA
>JAMOPC010000203.1 GCA_027064845.1 Desulfurococcales archaeon
ATAATTGTCTTGATGAGCTGAACAGTCAAGTTATAGATATCAGATAATTCCAGGTCTCTTCTAAGCATAGATACTATGATTTCTAGGAGTCCCAGTAGATCCCTCTTATCCCTATAAATAGCTAGGAGTAAGCCCCGTTCCATACCCATATCTCTTCGGAGGACAAGCCCGGAGAGCCCGGCTTCATCCAGTAGCGAAGCATTGCTACCAAGCATATCCTCTAGATCCACCAGCCTCCGGGCAAGAACATCCACAGCCCTACCAAACCCCCAACCAGTAACAATACCTATGAGTACATCAAGCTTCTCCTCAAGAGGAAACGGATATACATAAACCCTCCTACCATTAACCACAACACTCATCTCAATCACAATACAGCACCCTAGAACATAACCATAATTGTTGTTAGTGAGTGAATTCAAAAATATTTATAGAGAAAAAACAAATACTAATCTATGGTGATAATACTCCCCAGGCCGGGGGTCCTGGGTCAGTAGGCCGGTTTAAGTGCATCCCCGGTGACGGCTGGTCCGCCATGGGTCACATGGTCCACCAATCATCATCCCCCGGCCTGTTTTATTATGTATAAATATCGTTGATAACCTCTTCTTTCTGACTACTCTTCTCTTCTAGCTTTTCGTTTAGGTTGTTGAGTAGCTCAAATAGTTCTTGGTTAGTGGTTTTCAAGCCTTCTCTTATTATTGTAAGTAACTGGACTAGTCCTGTAACGTAGGCTAGGATTAGTGTTGATAGTTTCAGAGTCTCAAGCAATATATCCTGTTTAATAGAGTTCTCAAATGTTAGGATTGATTTTTCATATTCTTTGATATTATATTTTGCTTTAAGGTGTTCGATCTTGATGAGTAGTTTATGTTTATTCTCAAGGATATTCTTTATGTTTTTTATTTGGGACTCAATATATTTTAGAACGTTCTTCTCGATGGGGGTGATTGCTTGTCCCTTAATCATTTCATATAAGATCTCTATATCTGAGATGACTTGGGCGAAATCTATTACTGTGATCTCGCTCATTCCTTTATCCATTATTTTTTGCTCAAGGGAGTTAATATCATTATATAGTTTCATAGATAATTTTATCAGGACATTCTCATTATAGGATATTTTGCCAATAGTCTCGCTTAACTTTAGTATTTGTTCTTTCAGAAGAGATGCTGCTTTTCTATGGTCTATTCCTAGTTTATCCAGTATTTCTTGTGGTACACTCATGCTGATCTTGGGCATTTTTCCACCTTCTAAGTATACTTGAACTACATACTTTTATTTCATACTTGAACATTAATAAACCTAACTCTGAAGATATATGATAAATTAATGTATAATTCTACGTCCTTTCCAAGATATTTTCAAGTGATATTCATTTCCGTTTTGTATGCTTCTCAGAAACATGTTGTTTATTAGTTTCATATTCTTAATTATTATAAAATAATTGATACGTGGAAATTGTTGGAAGATGTATTAAAAATAGTTAAAGCTACCGATAATATTTGTTTAATGTCTACTAGACCTTAGCGAATACTTTTATGTTGAAGATTTTGCCTGGTTCTAGTAGTTCTTTATCTGCATATTCGATTATGGATGTTCCAAATTTTACACAAATAATCTAATTAATACTAATTAATAATAATAAATATGATGATTATTTTGATTATTAATGATTATATGGTCGTTGCAGTAATCATTTTAATATGTCTTTTTAGCTCTTCTATTCCAATTTTGTATTTTTTCATCAGTATATTAATAAGTTTCAATAATTTCATAGCTAATTTAAATTTATTAGGGGATTCTGGATATATTTCGTTCCCTATTCTGAGTATTTCTTTATCTTTAAGAATTTTAGTGAGTTCCTTTATGTAGAAAAGAGCCGGTGTTTCATTACCGTATATGAAATAATATTCAGTAGAAAGAATATTCTCTAATATGAAGTCTGTACTTCTATAATGATGTATATATTCCATTACTTCACTATAATTACGTATAATATATCCTAATATGTAGTATGATAATGCAGCTAATTCCAATGCGATTTTTCTTTTTCGTTCTTCCTTGAGTTCTCTTAGTTGCTTAAATGCAGCAAATGCAAGAGCTAGTGTTCCTATTCCCACGAGTCCGTTTATAAATGTATTTATTATTTCCATTTGTTCGTAACCCATTATTTCAGCCTCTATAGAAAGTAACCTATTTGATATGGTAATAGTATTTTTCTGCCCTTTGGACCCGAAAAGTCAAAGCTCCATGGCTGTGACTTCGAAAGGGTGCCCTTCTGCACCTAGTTTTAAAAGCCTAGCTTTTAACCATAATTTATTACAATAAGGGGGTCGGAGTTTTGGTGCCAGATGAAGCCTATGCTTATGTTAGGGTTAGTTTGAGGGAGGAGCATCCTGAGAATCAGAGGCTGGCTATACTTAGGTGGGCTGAAGCCAATGGCTACAAGGTGGCAAAGTGGTTTGAAGACGTGGGTGTTAGCGGGG
>JAMOPC010000204.1 GCA_027064845.1 Desulfurococcales archaeon
GTTGTTGTTAACACTATGTTTACATTACTGATCACTATATCGGCTGGTTTTCTACCCATAATGGTATTGATAAGGTTTATTCTCTCTTCTACATCGTATTTGAATATACTGGGTAGAACCAACTCGACAATGCACCGATGTCCTTTTTATTATCATTAGTAAAATAGTCTTTAATAATTTATCTTGTTGTTTAAAGAAATAATGATAGTATTTATTTATTCCGAGGTGTAATTCATGGCTGATATCTATATTCGTGGTGGATGGATTATTACAATGGATAATGCTAGAAGAATTATCAAAGAAGGCGCTGTCGCTATTGAGGATGGTTATATAGTAGATATTGGTAAGAAAGAAGAACTGGATAAAAAGTATCGGTATTACAGCGATATCGTGATTAATGCTGAAAAAGATATCGTTATGCCGGGTTTAATTAATACACATGTACACTTAGCTCAAGGATTACTAAGAGCTTGTGCTGAGTACCAACCCCTCATCCCGTGGCTTAGGGATAGAATATGGCCTCTCCAAGGTAATTATAAGCCCGAAGAAGCACTGGTTTCAGCAAAACTCGTAGTCGCTGAAATGATTAGGACAGGTACTACTACATTTCTAGAAACAGGACTTGTTGGAAGATATGGTCCTGACAATATCATTGAATTTATACATGAAAGCGGTATCAGGGCAGCTGTTGCAAGGCATGTCATGGATATGACTGGTTATGCATTAGAAGAAAATATTCTTCACGAAGGATTAGTTGAGCTCGGTGATAAGAGTTTTAAAGACACGTTGAGACTCTACAACAAGTATCATGGCTGGGACAACAAGATCTGGATATGGTTCGGTCCCCGAACCCCCGGTGCTGTTAGTGTAGAACTATATAGAAAGATCTCTGAGAAAGCACGTGAACTAAAAACTGGCATAACAATGCACTTAGCAGAAGTTAAAGCAGATGTCGAATATACTTTGAAAAAATTCGGTAAAAAACCCGTAGAATTTGCTGAATGGGTCGGATTAACTGGTAGGAATGTTGTGCTTGTTCATGTTATATGGGTTGATGATAACGAGATCTCTATTCTTGCAAGAACAAGTACAAGTGTTAGTCATAATCCATGCTGTAATATGAAGCTAGGAAGCGGAGCCGCCAAGATCAGAGAAATGCTTGACCATGGAGTAAACGTTGCCCTTGGAACGGATGGGGGACCAAGTAATAATGATTATGACCTGCTTCGGGAAATGAAGCATGCAGCATTATTGCAAACTCTTAGAAAGCTAGACCCCACAGCTATTCGAGCTGAAGAAGTATTAGAAATGGCAACTATTAACGGAGCTAAAGCGTTAATGATAGAAAATATGGTTGGTAGTATAGAGAAGGGGAAGAGAGCTGATATAATAGTTGTTGATTATTGGCAGCCGCATTTAAGACCGTTGAATAACCCAATAGCTCACTTAGTATTTTCGGCTACCGGACTAGATGTCAAACACAGTATTATTGATGGTAAACTAGTAATGTACAATAGGGAAATATTGACGTTTAATGTAGACAAAGTATTAGAGGAAGCAGATAAAGCCGCATATGAACTGTATTCGAGAACGGGTATATGTAAGGAACCAGATATTGTTTGGCCAATCATATGATGATCAAGGGCTCTTTGAGAGGGCTCGTCTTGGAAAGCATCTATATCAAAATATATGCTATTTTATGGCTTCACTTGACGAGGCTCCATAGGTATAAATACGGTTTCTTAAACATGATAGTAACAGATATGATCTGGTACTTATTATTCATGCTTGGAACACTAACTTTTATCCCAAGTGAAGATTTCAAGACTATGGCAGTTATTACTTTCTGGGGAGTAGCATTATGGAGCTCCATGAATAACACTGTGTGGATTGTTGGTAATTGGATAAGATTCTTGCTTGAGATTGGAATAGTTGAAGAACACATAGTACGAAACACGAATCCTATGACTCTTATAGCTGGTCGTATAATAACAGCTACTATAGTAACTATTGTTGCAATACCCGTTGTAGGAATAATCTATTATGAGTTAACAGGAATTAATATATTCAAAATATTTAATCCATTCTACTTATTAGTATCGTTTATATTAATAATGCTCTATGCACTTTTTTACTCGCTTATCTTATCATCAATAGGGTTGAGACTAAGAATACCGGGTATAATGCTTGACGTCTTAAATATAGTTGTGTATATTATCGGCGGAATAGGTGTGCCATTGACTAAGATGCCTGATCAGATGAGAGTGATTGCATTTCTGTTACCATATACTTATGCTGCAGAACTAGAAAGGTTTGGTGCGACAGGCTTAGCACCATTCTTAGGTCTAGGCAAGACAATAGTATTTGGAACCTTATACCTCATAGTATTGTTAATGATTTCAATACTCATAATAAGGTATTCAACACATTATGTAAGGAAGCATGGTGTAAAGGCTATTGGTGCAATGTAGCGTTGAATTGATCA
>JAMOPC010000205.1 GCA_027064845.1 Desulfurococcales archaeon
CTTTCCATATTGGTTTAACTATTGTGTTTATTTTATGGATTTTGCCCGATAATAATTTGTAGAGTAATATTAGTTTGTATAGTTCTTCATAGTCTCTTAAGGAATCGCACTTGTATTGAATCGATATCGTTATTGTAGAATTGTTTCGTCTTAATCTTATTCTATCTTCATAGCATTTTGGCAAACGACGGACTGTTTTGAATGATTCATGTATATTTACTAGATTCTGCATAATATTCTCATAGATCTCTTTGATCTTTAAGAATGGTTTAATCCGATGATTGCTTCTTAGCTGATACCCTAAAACCTCTACATTTTCACCTATAACTGTTGAAAAAGAAATTATATAGTATTGTAATATTGAGGGGGTTGAAGGGATTTTTATGGGAATTTTTAGCTAGGCAAATATGAGTGCATATGTGGAGAAAAGAATTTGTCTAGGAAGTTATGTATAGGAAGAGTCGAGAGATAGTGCTGTTGTTATAGGATTTCCCTTATGCTTATTTTTGGATTATTCTTGTATTCATTGCTCAGTCTTTTTAGAGCGGCTAGAACAGATATTGTACCTGTATGGTATGGTGTGTATATTACTTGTAATTTTATGTTTTCTCTACTGTATTCTTCGAGTATGGCTTTTAACTCAGTATATATGAGGGTTGGTTGTTTATCGATTAGTGGTTTAAGTTCTATGTACATGGGTAAACTATTGTCTGATCGGGGATATTGCATAGATGAGTTTATCTTTAAACTTGTTTTGTCTCCATATTCTCTTATTCTGCCTAGGTCTTTGAGTACATAGATGCTATAAATGACTTGTGGGAGGACTTGTGGTGTGTAGAGTAGGAGTAGTTTGATAGTATTTATTTTCCTTATAAGATCTCGTCTATTACTCAATTCTCTAATGGTTTTGTCGATGATGAAAGATATATATATTGGACTCATAGTCTCTGTTGCAACAATGATGATGATTAGACTTGTTTTATGCTTTGCCCTTCTAATACTAGATATCATTCCATTTATGACCTTGTTAAGGGATTCAAGATTCTGCTTATATACATCGAGTAGGTAGAGTCTGTATTCAGATCTTCTAGATAAGTTATTATTTAGTAGTAGTTCCTCATAGATTTCAAGGAGAATAGATACATCGTTATCAATATACTTTCTTACTTCTCTACATAATTTATTTAAAAACTCCTTAATCCTTGATAGATCACGGCTTCCACGAGACTCCATAAATGATTTTATCCTTTCATCTAGTTCTCTAAGAAGCCTTCCAGCCTCTGTGGTCATGTATCTTTCTTCTCCGTAAGCTCTATACATTCTCCTATTATAAACGTATTCAACAATGCTAGCCGAAACTAATTCGAGATCGTTTATTGACGGGGGCCAGTTATGGAGAATATATACTGGTATTGTGGACAATATTATTCTTTTCCACGAGAAGCCCCACCTGTGTAAACCACTAAGCATAGCTATTGGTGTAAACCAATAATTTAAATCACTGAGTTCACCTAGAGCCTTTGCATCAACGACTATTCTTCTACACCTAAGATCGAGATGCGGTAAAAGACTAGTCTGTTCACTAAATTCCTCCATTGCCTTAGAACTAATTCTTCCAACAATAAATCCACCAATGCTATATGGTCTATCAGCTATATAGGAAAATGTCACGTATCTTTTATGAACTCGCCGCATAGAACCGAGTAGCATTACTGGTCTAACCAGTATATTTTCGCCCATAACAGAAAACACGTAGCCAAAATATGCTTCGGACCCCTTGTTCCTCGAAGAATTCCTAGCAGAATACTCCACTATATGGGGGTCTAGCGCTAAATTAGATAAAAAGGACATTAAGTATACAAGATATTTTAGCCCGCATTTCCCAGAACCCAGTCTATACCATTTTAAGAACACATAATCACCCAGCTCAGTATTATTTTCTACCTAGACCTCCAAGAAGCTGATATAGGATGAGGAGGCAAAGCACTTCCAATAATTAATGTCGAATATCTCATAATAATTAATGCTCTTTGTATTATCATTATCTTCTTTATATTTTATTTGTAAACCTCTATATAATTGATCTATGCTTTCAGAGCCTTCGCCAAGTAGTGAATAAAAGTATAATGGTATTTTAATAGTAGGTATAATATCCTTTACATCTATGTCCCAAAGACACTTGACAAATCCCTTAACATAGATGGTGATGGCTTCAGGGGCATATGCTAAATATACTTTCCTAGTAAATCTCTTGGAATAGTCTAGTAGGAGTGATAAGAAGTTCTTAGCAACATCTCTAACTAATATGATTGAACATACGCCGTCACCAAGTACATATGGTTGAAGCAACCCACTAATATACATAAATATTCTCTTCAAATACTCATTATCAATCCCTCTTAAACGTCTCTGAGTACCTTGTCTTAGTTTGTCGAGACCTAATCCAACTATATACACGAGATGATCCTGTGTATAA
>JAMOPC010000206.1 GCA_027064845.1 Desulfurococcales archaeon
CAATCTTGCAAATTTTTCTTCTAGCCTTTGTTGTCTTTCCTCTAGTTTGGCGAATCTTTCCTCTAGCCTCGCGATTCTTTCATCTATTCTCTGATAACGCTCTTCAAGCCTAGTAATGCGATCTAGTATCTCCTTAAAACTCAGTAAACCCATTAATGTATAACGGAACTCCTTATCCTCTTCAAGAGCCTCTATAATCTTCTTCTTTTCCTTATCACTTAAAGCCAATAAGATCACCAGCACTTGCTTTTCATAGAATAATTTTTGTTATGAATCATTATTTAGATTATTTCTTGGATAAGAAAACGGTATGTTTCAACGTTGGGTATTGTTTTTATTGGGAACGGTTTTGACTAGCCAAATATTTTGCCTCTTAGTTTATCCTTTTGGCTAAATTTCTTTAGTTTATTTAACATGCTTATAGTATGGGGTGGTTTTTATTGAGTATTGTTAATGTGTATAGGATAATGTTTTTATTTAATTGTTTTTAAGGATATATGCGTAGGTGGTATTGTGTCTTATAGAGTTATTGGGTTTCTTGTTCTATTAGTGGTTCTTCTCTCTACTCCTATACATTTGATGAATGCTGGTACAATGGTTGATGAACGCCCTAAGTATGCTGAGAGAGTCGTGATATTGAGTATTGATGCTGCACGAGCAGACTATACCTATAAGCTTGCTAGTGAGGGTGTGTTGCCAGGGTTTAAGAGGATTATGGAGGAAGGTGTTTATTCTAGGGGTATGATTGTTAGCTTTCCATCAGCTACTGCTGTGTCACATGCTGTTATATCTACTGGTGCTGAACCCGGTGTCACGGGTATTACTGGGAATAGTATTCATTTACCCGGGACAAGGATTTATAGGACTGTTTCGGGATTTAATGGTGCGTATTTGCTTGCTGAGCCTTTATGGGTAACGCTTGATCGTCAGGGCTTGACTGCTGTTGTAGCGTCTTTCCCGCAGGCTACACCTTCTGCATGGTCTGATAAAGTAAGTAGGTCGATGTTGTTTAACCCGTATGATAGCTTCTTGTGGCCTGTATCGTATTCGAGACTTTATACAACTAATAATAGTGTTGGTGCGGCGTCTGTATTGGAGTTTGTTGAAGCGACTGATTGGGCTAATACTGGTGTTATAGGTAATGTTGTGTCCGCTTATGAATCCACTATATATATGGGTGATGATGCTTGGTACCTCTATTTAGCTGATCAGGATGGAGATAACTATCCGGATAAGCTAGCTATTGTTCCTCATGTGAAAGACTTGAGTAAAGCTGTAGCAATTCTCTCAGAGGGTGAGTGGAGTAAGCCAATAAATACCACGATAACTTATAGAGGAAATACATATATTGTTGCACCCTTGTTCAAAGCAATAAATCTTAGTCTTACAAACTTTAGACTATATAGGAGTCTTATGAGGCCTTTTAACGGTAACTGGTTTAATAACGAGAAGTTGGCGTGGGATGTATGGAATAATGTTGTTGTTAGAACAGGCATGATCACGGATGGAGACTGGTATGGGCTTGCTAATGGATGGTATGATACAGACACGTATATGGAGACAGTTCATTATACTAACGAGTTCTTCAAAGAATTCACACTCTACCTACTTAAACATACAGACTGGGATTTATTGATGACTTATACACCTATAATTGATAATGTATATCACGAGTTCTTAGGACTAGTGGATCCTAGCATGCCGTACTACGACCCAGCAAAGGCGGATAAGTACTGGAACTATATAGTAGAAGCCCATAAATGGGCAGATGAGATCGTGCAAATAATTCTAAATAATGTTGACCTAAGCAATACAGTTGTAATAGTAGTGTCAGACCATGGGCAATGGCCTATAAAGAAGTTTGTCTACATTAACTCTATACTTAAAGATGCTGGTCTAATTAAAGTTGATGAACAAGGCAATGTATTGTGGAATGAGACTAAGGCTTACTATGTGGGATATAATCAGATCTTTGTTAATCTACAGGGACGAGAAGAGGATGGTGTCGTTCCTCCTGAAGAATACGATGATGTAGTAAAACAAGTCATGGCTGCACTCTCTGGTGTGAAGGATCCCAGTACAGGTGAGCCTGTGTTTGGCTTAATAATGACGAGAGATGAAGCAAAAGTGCTCGGACTATATGGTGATCGGGCAGGTGACGTGATCTTTAGCATGAGACCTGGTTATGCAGCGTCGAGATCAAAATTGGGCGCGGTCTTCGGAGACGTCATTCCTCTCAAGACCCCGACAGGGATGCATGCAGACCTACCATATTATCCACAACTTGTCGCGATATTTGGTGCGACAGGAGCAAACATAATCCACGGTAAACTAGGCTATATACATTCAACAAGCATAGCGCCAACAATTACCTATATACTCGGGATAGAGCCTCCACTAAATGCTACAGGCAATATATTACCCATAGTAAAGCCATTAACCGAGACAGTTACAGAGACCGAAACAGAGAC
>JAMOPC010000207.1 GCA_027064845.1 Desulfurococcales archaeon
TGTAAGGTGTTTAACGATTTCTGTACCAAGACTTGTCTTGCCGACACCAGAAGCTAGCGCGATTATTCTATAAACAGGTGTTAAACCAACCATTTCTTCGATTTTTTCGACCAAGTCCATTACCCCGTAAAACAGAATATTTTCATTAATACTATTATTTGCTATATAAGTTAAAAAGGATAAAGACACTATACTATTGTTTTAGACCATTATATTTCTCGGAGGCTGTGATCATGGAGAATAAATACGATGTCATAATTATAGGTGCAGGTGTCGCTGGCTTAAACGCCGCTTATGAGCTCGCTTCTAGAGGTTTCACTGTAGCTATTATTGAGAGTAAACCTAGAAACAAAATAGGTGATAAAACCTGTGGTGATGCTATAGGGGTACATCATTTCAAAGAACTTGGATGGGAACCTCCAAACAACGTAATTGACCATAAGTACAAGGGTGTTAAAGTATATAGTCCAAGCGAGAAATACGACGTGGTTGTTCCTGGAGAAGGAGTTAGTGTTAATAGAGTAAAGTTTGGTCAATGGATGCTGAAACGAGCAGAAGATCATGGCGCGGTTCTTCTTGATAAACACGTATTAGTAGGAGTAACATACGATGAAAACGGGATAAAATCAGTTAAGATCAAGCCTATTGGTAAAAACGAGGTAATAGAACTATTCGGGAAAGCATTCATAGATGCTAGTGGTGCAAAACCAGCCCTTAGAACAAAACTTCCATTAGAATGGCCGATTTCTGACAGACCCTACATGACTGATTACAATATAGCTTACAGAGAAGTATTAGAGCTGGAAAAACCGCTTGAAGAGGACATTGAATATGCAGTTATCTACCTAAATACAGAGATAGCTCCTGGTGGATATTGGTGGTTGTTCCCTAAATCATCGGATGGAAAAATAGTGAATGTTGGACTAGGAGTAATATGGGGCGTTGACAACTATAATCCTAGGAAAAAATATGAACAATACCTTAAGAACAGGTTCAAAGGCAAGCTCTTACATGCTGGCGGAGGAATGGTTCCCACTAGGAGACCCCTTCCAACACTGGTATGGAAAAATGTTGGAGTAGTTGGGGATGCAGCATATACTGTTAACCCCGTACATGGGGGAGGAATAGGTTCATCTCTTCAAGCATCAAGTATCGTAGCAAGACACATGGCTAACGCCTTAGAGGAAGGAGAAGTAGACGAGTACACTATGTGGAGAGCAAATCACGAGTATATGCATGTCTATGGAGCAAAACAGGCAAGTCTGGACATTCTCAGAATGTATTTACAAAAACTCAGCAATGAAGACTTCGAATGGATACTGAAGAATAAAATTGTTGATGGGAGAACACTATATGATCTCGGAACAAAAGCTAGTCTGGTAGAAGAAATAGTACATAACATGTCTGCTCTACTGAAGCTGCTGAGTAGGCCTAGCTTATTGAATATGCTTAGAATAGTTAAGAACTATATGAACAAGGTTAAAGAACTCTATCTTGACAAGTATCCTGACACTCCTGATAAGCTACAGCAATGGATAGAAGAAGTCGATAAAACTTTCGATGAGTATAGACAACTTATAAAGTACGATCCCGGGAGCAGAGTTCAATGGTAATATATTGCGGATTAGATCCAAGCGCCTCTCCCAAGAAATCTAGCGGATTGGCTTTTTTAGAACCCAGTTCTTCTTTACTAATATTTCTGTTAAGAACAGATCAAGAAATTATAAGTACTGTGAAGAAGTACATGCCAAAAATCATAGCCATAGATTCCCCCTTATCCCACGCTAAGGGGTATAGAAAAGTAGATATCTTGATGAAAAAACATGGTTACAAAGTACTTCCTCCCAGTTGGCCAGCCATGAGAAAATTAGTAGATAGAAGTATTAAGTTGACAAGTATTTTCGAAAAACTAGGAATTAAGGTTATTGAAACTCATCCAAGAAGTGCTCTTAGATCAAGTAATTGTAGATCTTTTAAGGATCTTTTAAGTAGTCTTGGATACTCAGAAATATCGAAAATAGCGGATTTTCTCAACCAAGACGAGAAAGACGCTATTATAGCTTCTTTTGTTGCATTATACTATGATCTTGGTGAAACAGTTGTTTTTAGAGCTGAGGATGGAGAAGTATATTTACTTCCAAGAATTTGTGACTAGCTTTTCCTAATAGCTTCTTCTATTAGACTCAGTACGTATTTCATAACTGCTTGTTTATTGAAGAGCGATTTTAATCTAATAATGAATGGTATGTTTATCTTGAAACCTGCTGCACGTGGATGACCACCACCGCCGAAATACTTTGCTAGATCTCTTACATTATATCCTCTACTACGTAGACTTATCTTTCCATCATGAGAAGCTATAACAGCTATATCTGCATCTGTCCTACCCATAATAAATGCTGCTGCAAAGCTATTATCAAGTAGTGGATGCTGCATTGTAATTACTATTTTTAA
>JAMOPC010000208.1 GCA_027064845.1 Desulfurococcales archaeon
AAATGATTAATGTAGGATTCGACGTTTTAGACTATTATATCACTGGTAAGCTCACAATATATTCAACTCAAATTCCTAAGATTAAATGGGTTTATTCAACACCTAGAGACTTGTTAGGATTAACGCTTAAACACATGGTTAAAAACATTGATAAATACGACGTATATGCTATTGACTCATTCACAATTCTCATTAAAGGATCCCGGACTGAGGACATAGCTAATTTCTTAACGGTTGCCAAGAGAATAGTTGACCAGGGAAAACTCGTTATTCTAACAATTCATCCAGGCAAACTGGGAGAAAAACTCTACACTACATTGAAGGCTATCGCTGATGGTTATATAGAGTTGAAAACAGCTGGTATGGGTGGTAGGACGTTAAAGGTGATGAATATTATCAAGCTTAAAGGTGCTCCAACCGTGTTTGAGAAAACTATTACTTTTGATGTTGATCCTGCTTTCGGAATCAAGTTAGTGCCTATGGCTTTAGCAAAAGTGTAAAGGGTGATAGTTTTGGCCTTTGGAAAGCTTAAACTAGGGTTTAAGATCCGGAGACGTAAACAAAGGGTAATTGAGGTTAAAGAACCAGATTTTGGTGAAAGACCCCCCTATTTAGAGAAGCACATCAAGGAGTTTGTGGAGAAATATAAGGAGGAACCTATGATTGTTGATCGACCTACAGGAGATATGAAGACTTGGAAAAAATACAATGTAATATACTCTGTTGGGGGAGGCGTATTTATACATGCAACTAATGTTGCTAGGTCTGAAACAGGTTATCCAAGATACTTAGTTATAGAGCCTCCTAGACCTCCTATGCGTTTATTCAAACTAATAGAAGAAGCACTTGCATTGAAAATAAAGCCTGAACACTTGGCCGAATCCGCTGAGGAGAGAAAGAAAATTTTATTGATGCTCTTAGAAGAAATACTCAAACCAGTTGATACACCAGTAAATTACAACGAGATAAGACCCCGTAATTCCACTATCCCGGTCTATAAGGAGGATATTGACTATATCAAGTACCATTTAATAAGAGATAAGATCGGAGTAGGAGTACTAGAACCCTTCCTTAGAGACCCTTATCTTGAGGATATTAGTTGTAGAGGATTAGGTAACATCTATGTTGTGCACAAAATATTTGGCTCGATGGAGTCTAATGTAGGATTTAAATCAGAAGAAGAATTGGACGACTTCATAATAAAGCTTGGAGAAAAAATAGGAAAACCTATATCCAGAGCAAGACCAGTAGTAGATGCCACGCTCCCAGATGGAAGCAGAATAAACATAGTATATGGATCTGATGTGAGCTTGTTTGGCAGCAACTTTACGATCAGAAAAGTAGCCAAGATCCCACTTAGTGTAGTCCAATTGATCAAGTGGAAAACATTCAATGAATACGCAGCTGCCTATATGTGGATAATGCTTAGTGAAGGCATGAGTGCATTCATATGTGGAGAAACCGCTAGTGGTAAAACCACAACCCTTAACGCAATAGCAGTATTCATACGCCCAGACGCAAAAATCGTAACAATAGAAGACACAGCCGAAGTAGTCCTACCACACCCCAACTGGGTAAGAGAATTAACTAGAGACACTGGAAGACCAGAAAGTAGTGTTACTATGTTTGACTTACTAAAGGCTGCACTAAGACAAAGACCAAACTACATAATCGTCGGAGAAATCAGAGGAGCTGAAGGCAACATAGCCTTCCAAGCCATGCAGAGCGTTGCATGGGACACACCTATTTTAGTCAAGAACACGTTCACGAATGAAGTAAAGCTTATACCTATAGGAGAATTCGTGGATAAATTCTATAAAGAAGGAGAAGAAAGAATCCCCAAGTACATTAAAGGCTATCAAGTCTTATCTATGGATAAGTATGGAAAAGTAAAATGGTCTGATATAAAGTACGTTCTTAGACACAAAGCTTCAGAAATATATGTGATTACCTATGAGGGAAAAGGCGTATTAAAGGCAACTGGTTCACATAGTGTCTTCGTGCTCGATCAAGATACGTTAGAAATTAAGCCTAAATATGTCAGCGAGCTTAAGGAAGGTGATCTTCTAATAACATTTGTCAAGAGAAGAAATGATAATGCAGTTAAAACCATTGATGTATATGAGGAGCTTACAAAACAAGGTCTTAGAACAAAATTCCTAATAGATACTGAAACTGTTAAAATACATAGAAGTAAGCCTTTATCAAAGAAACTATTCTTAGATAAAGAGCTTGCTTATTTCTTGGGAGCATATATGGCTGATGGATGTATTGAGCATAAATTCGGTAAGAACCCTGTAATTGCTTTCTCTATGGGTAAGAACGAGCAATGGATAATAGAAAAAGTAGTAAATATTGCTAAAGAACTAGGAGCCAATGTATCAATTAGAAATAGGAAAAGCTACGACATAATTAGAGTCTATAATGCACCTCTAGCATA
>JAMOPC010000209.1 GCA_027064845.1 Desulfurococcales archaeon
AGCTGAACCCGATTACTATTATGTTCATTGCGGTAGTAGCGGTCATAGTAAGTTGAACTATCATGTAAGACTAAAGTCCCTAGACTATTCGCTTGTTTGAGTGCCTTGGATTGTTTTGGGGACTATGGAAGCCTTTAAGTATCTTAGGATTAAAGTATCTAACCCGAGATGTGGGGCTCCGTGGTTATGTGGTAGCCCTGAAAGCCCCCAACCAGATGCAAACCCAAGAAGGGATGAAGGGGAAGCCCGTACAAGTACCTAAAATACCCATAATCACCAAAAGATAAAACACGGGCAACCACTAGAACTAACACTACTCATAAAACTATCCGAAGAATCAATAACAAAGGAAGAATTTAGAACATACCTCAAAACACTAAGACAAATCCAAACCGAGACAAAAGCAGAAAACTATACCAAAGAAACCTGTATAACAACCCTAGATAAACTATACAGATGCTTCAACAAGTAGAAATGGTGGCGGGGCCCCCACTCGGGGTGGTAGCGGGGGCTCCCCAGCCGTACCACACGGCACGGCTTGTGGATTTGAACCACCGACCTCGGGTGCTATTCCCCCATGTGGGGGATGTATCTCCGAGGCGGCAGCCTCATATGAGCTTCGCGGGGCGGGGTTGCCGTCTCTAGTTTCATTAATACTTTTATGTTCGGCTTATAAAGCTTTCCATATCTATATTGAATGTATCAATAAGTCTGTTGGTGGACTATATTGGATTGGAGTATGCAACTTTCCAAAGAATTATTAAATAGTTGTAGGGAATACTTTGGTTCTAAAGTTTTTCATGGTAATGATATTCAGCCTAGGAAACTTGGTAGCAGAATCTATTGGGTTTGTAAAATTACACGTTATAGGATTGATTTTGTTAATTTTCTATATGATTTACTTATTAAGATTGTTAAGGAGAAACGACTACCAGTATTAATTGAAATTAGTAGTAGCCATAAAAGCATTATGATACAAACAAATGTAGAGAAACCTTTTTGGTATAAGGTGGGGTTAACGCTTAGTGACGGAACTCTTCTTGATCGTTACAGACTTTTGTTTTCTTCGACTAATGAATATACTACTAGTGCTATTTTGCAAAGTTTTAGTAATTTAATTGTTTATCCTGCATACTATATGGTAAAAACAGATTATTCAAAGACTACTTGTTCATTTAACTTCCTATTGAAGGATCCAGATGTTTCAAACATTGTTAAAAAGTTGAAAGCTAGTGATAATTATGCTTATGAAGTAGCTGAATACCTCTTAAAAAACTACGAATACCTTGTACAGTTTCTAGCCGGTATAATAGATGGTGATGGCTCTATAGATAAGGATAACGTAAGGATAAGTATATCATTGGATGATCCAATATTCATTATTCTAAGCAGAATATTCAAAGATAGTATGTCATATGATGAAAAGAAATACTTGCTCCGGATAAGCACTAGCGAATTAAGAAGAAGAAATTTATTGCAGGGCATTCTTAAGTATTTAGCTACCAACAATAAGCGCGAGAAACTCATAAAGGTGATAAATAAAAGACTACGCATTAATGTAAAAATACCTCCTCCACAGAAAAAGAATATAAGTAAATTGATTCAGGGCTTAGATCATAAGGATTACTATGTTTTATCTCAGTTCAAATATAGACTCCATGACAAATATACTTATGCATATATCCCTGTAGCTTCGAAAAACCTCGATACCTTTTATAGATCTGTTATTACAACGTTTTCGAAAATATCGGATAAAATAGGTGTTGATATTACTAGAACGGTCAAAATAGGGACTAGGGAAATAATAGTTTATAATCAAGATGTTGTTAAATTAATAAAAACTATTCAAAGAAACATAAAGGTGTAGGGAGACGGCAACCCCGCGCCTCCCGCGGGCTACCTGGCTGCCCTACCCCGCTGTTTTGCCCCGCCATTATTTTCTTGAGTGTTTTTGGGATTTATAATGGTTTCTCTTTGTATGGTGTGAGCATAATATGAGAGGGGAGGAGAGGAGATGGTAAAAATTATTTGAGTTTTTCTAGTGGTGTGTTTGTTTTTGCTGGTGTGTATGGTAGGATGTGTCTTGTTGTTTTTGGTGAGTATACCTTGTTTTGTCTTGCTAGTTCCATTACTTCTTGTTTTGTTGGCTGTTTTCTTAGGAAGAGGTAGTCTATTTCTCCTTTCTCAAGGTCTTGTAGTGCTTCTTGTTTCTCGCCATAGTATACTAGTGTAAATTCTCCCTCTAGGTTCAGCTTGGATAGTATCTTGGAGACTTTCTTCTGCTCCTCGATCCCGCCATGTATCCTGTAGCATTCACCATTTCTCCCCAAGACTATGAAGGCGTATTTGCCGAGTTCTTCCTCGTCTATGACAGGGTCTCGGCATTCCTCGATCCTTACTCCCTCTTTAACAAGATTCTCTAAAAC
>JAMOPC010000210.1 GCA_027064845.1 Desulfurococcales archaeon
TGAGTAAAGTGCATGAGTACTCCACGGCCCCGGGTCTCCTCCGAAGAAACAGACACATGTTGTTTTCAAGTTTACAGCTTCTACGAGATCATTTGTTGTAAGTAATGGTTTCTTATCCCTGGTCATTTTCCTGTATTCCCAGTTTTGACAATATAAGCAATCCATGTTACAAGAGCCATAAAATACGGCTATGTTGAAGAACCCCCTCTCACCATGAGGTGTTAGAGCGTATCTAGGATAACCTCTCCCTGTAACGGCAGGACATACGCTATAGGCTACACAATTCGTTG
This sequence comes from Desulfurococcales archaeon, assembly GCA_027064845.1. Taxonomy (GTDB): domain Archaea; phylum Thermoproteota; class Thermoprotei_A; order Sulfolobales; family Desulfurococcaceae; genus JAGHDU01. The sequence goes on from JAMOPC010000210.1 coordinate 291, forward strand.
GATGTGGATCATAGTAGTATAATCCTATTGATACATTGTGTTTCATCGTAATTGGGATTATTGAATTATTAATCCTTATTTTTGAGCCACAATATCCTTTAATGGACTGAGCTAGCATGCATCCTCTTCCACAAATATTGCACTTAACTCCTTTCTCAAAACTAGGTGTTCTTGGTGGTAGTTCGTATTTTTTCCTACTTGCTTCATGAACTCTCTCAATTATCTTGTATGCTTTAGAATAATTATTCCTCAGACAATCAACACATACACCAATAGTTTTCGAAACAAGTAATGATTCCTTACCACATAGTATACATTTACCCAATATCTCAACCACTATTTTGTACTCAAAAATAATTCCTTAATTTATCTTAGCATAATCACTGTAATAGAATGGAGCAAATGATAATACAGCAATAAGTTCTGGAATAGCTGCACCGGGTGGAAGATCGCTATAAAAGTGTAGATACCACATTATTATTTGGAGAACAGCTATTGTTCCCGGAATAATGGTTTTTTCCTTAGCACTTATGTAGAGTAGATAAGCAATTATGCCTAAGAAAAACAATGCGGATACAAGGAAGTGTAGTTTACCATATATTTCGTCATATACTCCGATCAATATAAGCATGAAGCCAGTATAATTAAGAATAATGGTTCTTCCCTTATCATACGAGACCATGTACTTTATGCCCAAGATACTTATCAGGTAACCACCAGTAACAAGTCCTAGATTAAAAATAGGTGCTATATTACTTTTAGTGGCATGTCCTAGATCGCTTAATGCATTGTACCATATGTTAAACCATGGTGACATAATTATTGATATCAATATCATTAGTAGTGGTAAGCAAATACTCAGAATTACTAATACAGGTAGAGTTTTCACATTCTCACCATCATGGTTATATTCTCCTCGAAACTTAAGAAAATAACATAGTAGTCGCTAAAAACTTAGGTGTGATTATCTATGAGTGCTTCTCCTATTATACTGAAACCCATAGGTATTATTCATACATCAGCGTCAATAGAGGAAATTAAAAACAGCTATTTCGGCGTAGAGGGTACTATTGAAGTATTTCCTGAATATGAAGAAGGACTAGATGGTATAGAAGGGTTTTCCCACATAATAATAATTGCTTATTTACATAAAGTAACTGATGAACAACGACGTGTCTTAAAAGTAAGGCATAGAAGACTTGCTAGATTTGGAATTAGAATTGATGATTTACCCGAGGTTGGTGTTTTCTGTACAGATTCTCCCCATAGGCCTAATCCTATAGCTTTGTCCATTGTAGAGCTTCTTGGACGTGACGGCAGGTTCTTGAAAGTAAAAGGACTAGATTTATTCGATGGTACGCCAGTGTTAGATATTAAGGCATATACACCTGATAGATGTATTTCAGAGCCACGTACTCCCTGGTGGCAGAAGGAATTAGAGAGAAGAGTAATGGAGAAGTTCGGGGAGGTTAAATGGGTTTAAACAGGTGTAGATATGACTAGGTTCTGTATATATTGTGGTAGAGAAGACTCGCCCGATAATCCAGTAATTAATGGTGTTTGTCTAGAGTGTAGGATTAAACGTGGAGAACTAGTTATTCTTGAAAAGAATGAGTTATGGATAGAGTTTTGTAAGGTATGTGGATCTGTGAAAATAGGCTATAAATGGGTCGAGACTAGAGGATTTGTTGATGCTATTAATCATATTGTTGAAAACATTGTACCAGTCATAACTAAGCCAGGGCCGGGGGTTAGTAATATACATGTTGACTCGTATGAGTTGGTAACATCTGCTTCTTGGAGAACAGTTATTCGAGTTTATTTCAAGGGATTATATGGCTCAAAAGAATTCAAAGTTCCAAAGGACTTAGTGGTATATCTAAAACCAACTAAGTGTCCTAGATGTAAAATGATTGAAAGTGGTGAGTTTGAGGCAGTTTTACAGATCAGGGATGTTAATAAGAGAGAATTAGAGAAGCATTTAGAAAAATTGTTTTCAAGAGATAAGAGGTTAGCAAGGGATCTTGTTGACTTCATTGAATCTAGTAATGGTGTTGACATTTATTTCTATAACCATGGTGCAGCAAGAAAACTTGCCAGGAGGCTTTCATCTATAATGGGTCTCGAA
>JAMOPC010000211.1 GCA_027064845.1 Desulfurococcales archaeon
CAAAGCTCGATGTTGAAACAGTTAAGAAGATGATAATATTAGCTAGGAGAGCCAAGTATCTTGGAAGAGGATTCTCGTTAACAAGTTCTGGTGAAAAACTATTAGATATTCTTAAGAAAATAAATACAGAAAGGCAGGACTTCATTAAAAACAATAATAGTAAAGAATACTCCTCCTTATACTTTTGCTAACTACTAGGTTTTTTTCCAGCCTCAATCCATCCATGTACTATTTTTTCTCTCTCCATTAATTCCTGCCTTATAGTATTGATCATTCTCAGTATTTCCGGTATTTTATCTCTAACAGGATTCCCCATTAATGCATCATTCTTGATTTCTTCGAGTAGGTTTTTGAGTTTCTCAACATCGTCTATGAGGGAAGAATCTATCTCCAGTATCTTGGTTAGGTCTTCCTGCTCAATCTTATAAATGTTATAGTGTGGAGCATATCCATGCTCACTCCACCTGATCTTATCCGTCAAGAGTCTTAAATCCCTCATAAGGTTTTCAAATCTCTCAGCTGTCGAGAAATCATATTCCGCTAGATAAGCTAGTGCATCGCTTAAACTCCTAATACCCTCTTCAAGAAGTCTAACAAGGTATTCTCTAACTAGTCTATCATCTTCTCTTAGAGCTTCTCTTTGTCTATATCCTTTAAAGCCAGGGATTCTATTCAGTATTTTTTCTAGAAGAGCTTCCTTCCTAACCAAGGCTTATTATTCACCAATTCACGTCTTGTATCAGTATATGTATTGTTGTTATAAGTGATAAGATTTATTCCCTGGCTCTTAAGAATACATGTGTGAATAGTGGTCAGGGCGACCGAAAGATCATCATCGTTCAGCTAGGGATCCCTTCTTCATTATTTTTATTCGAATGGTTTATCCTAGTAACATTTATGAGTTGTAGGGCTAAATATATATTTTAAGCAATAAGGAGGTATTTGTCTTGATATTTAACAAGATCGGTAAGGGTTTGGGTAAAGCTACTCGTAAAATAACTGGGTTGGAACCAAAAGTTATTGAATGGAAAGATGCATCTCCCGAGGACATTGTTTGGAGATATCCTGACGAAGTAATTCCTTGGGGCTCAGTAGTTGTTGTAAAGGAGTGGGAGAGAGCAGTATTTTATCGTGATGGAAAAGTATATGGTGTACTTGGTCCCGGTAGGCATGTCTTAGATACTCAGAATATTCCATTCCTGAAAGGACTTGTTGAGGGCTTGTATGGCGAGAGCATATTCAAAGCAATAATTATCTACGTGAACATTAATCGTAGACAGGGAAGATTCGGTGGCAGGTCACAGACAGTTGAACTTATCCCGGTTATGTTCAATGGTGTATACTATTATAGAGTTGCTGATCCAGCACTTTTCGTGAACAAGGTTGTTGGCCCAGATGAGAGATTCACAACAGAGGAGCTTGACGAATACATTAGGAGCTACTTCTTAACAAAAATAATGGCTTTCCTTAGTCAGAGTAGCATTAGAGACCTCTATATGAAGGCGGATGAAGCTAGCAAAAGAGCAACTATGATTCTGAGAAAATCCTTTGAAGAAATAGGGCTTATGCTAGAGGATGTTAAGTTTGAAGGAATAGATGTACCGCCGGAGTATAGGGAGAGAATGTTCTGGATTCTACAAGGAACAGCTGCACCGTATCTCGTACAGCAAGAAACTGCTAGGAAATTCGCAGAGGCAATTGAGAAGACAAAAGCTGGTGGAGCTGCTTTTGGCACAGGCATAGTGGCTCTGCCATGGGCTCTCCAGCCACCGCCACCACAAGCATATCAACAACAGGCTCAGCAACCACAACAAAGACCACCTACACAACCAGCACAGCCTGGAGTAGGTGTTGCAGGAGTTCAACAACCACAACAGCCTCAACAACAAGGATACGTTGCTAGATGCCCATACTGTGGACAAGGACCTATTCCGCAGGGAGCAAAGTTCTGTCCCTTCTGTGGACATCAGCTGAAATGGTGTCCTAACGGCCACGTAGTACCAGTTGAGGCTAAGTTCTGCCCTGTATGTGGTGCTAAGATAGAGTAATGATGGGAGAAACATATGAGTGGGAAAGAGCCTGTTGAGGCTATTGAGCAGTTTAGATGTGCTAACTGTGGTGCGCCACTAGACGTTAGTCCGGAGACTATTGTTGCTGTTTGTAGCTATTGTGGTTATCCGAACTGGTTGAGAGAAGAGCTTAAAGAAGAACTATTCATCGTGAATGCTTTATCTGAATCTAAAATATTAGCAAAAGCACGTGAGAGAGCTGAACATGATAGAGACTTGAAAAAGATCGTTAATAACATAGAGTTTGGTAAACCATTACAAATATATGTGCCCTTCTACTTCGCAGACGCTACTGCCAAGGCAGACTATGCTGGTAGAGTACAAGTATTCAT
>JAMOPC010000212.1 GCA_027064845.1 Desulfurococcales archaeon
GTTAAATGGGAAGAAGTAGTTGTAACACCAGGAACTAAGGGCGCAATATTTCTAGCATTAGCAGCTTATCTTGAGCCTGGAGACGAAATAATTGTTCCAGAACCAAGCTATCCAGCCTATCCTGAAGGAGCCAAGATCCTTAATGCTAAACCAGTATATGTTCCTCTAAAATTTATGGGTAAGGACAAGGGATTCGAACTTGACATAGAAAAAATAGAAGAATTAATCACGCCAAAAACAAAAATGATCGTTATAAACAATCCTCATAACCCAAGCGGGGCGCTCTTTACACCAAAAGAACTAGATAAATTATTTGAGATCGCGAGAGAACACAAGATAATGATATTAGCCGATGAAATATATGATAACTTTGTATATGAAGGAGAATTCAAATCCCTAATCTCCTATTCTGATTGGAGAGACTACCTAATATATACTAATGGTTTCTCAAAAACATTCTCCATGACAGGGTGGCGTTTAGGATACGTAGTAGTTAGAAAAGAGGTAGCAAGTATATTATCAAAACTAGCTGTTAGCATGTGGGGATGCCCAGTAAGTTTTGCACAAAAAGCAGCAATAACAGCACTCAAAGACCCTGAGACATGGGAATGGGTCAAAGCACTTAGCAAGAGATACGCCGAGATGAGAAACATCTTGTATAACGAAATAAGCAAAGTAAGGGGAGTAGAAGCATGGAGGAGCAAAGGAGCATACTATTTGTTCCCAAGAATAAATAAACTACTAGAAGAAATAAACATGAACGTTGATCAATTCGTAGATTACATAATAGATCACCACCACTTAATAATTCTCCCAGGAACAGCTTTTCCGGACAAAGCAGGTAAAGACTATGTCAGATTCAGTTTTGCAACTAATAAGGAATCAATTATAGAAGGGGCTAAGAGATTTAGAGAAGCAGTAGAAGAATTATTGAGTAAAAAATAATTTTTTAGTTTACTGGCCCTCTTCAGGAACCATTCTTGTGATTACTGTTTTTACAGTTAATAATCTCCGAGCACTATAACCATGCTTCTCCAATAATTCATCAACTTGTTTCCTTAATTTCTCTAACTCTGTTTCAGGGGCCTCTTTGAAGACGTCAAAGTCGGTTATGGGGAATCTCGTATCTGGTGTTAAGAAACTATTTAACCTTACTTGAACATCTTCGCCAAAGAACTCTCTAATAGTTTTTGCCAGCTCCTCTATGAATGTTGTCTTCCATCTCCTACCAACAAGTCTTATACGAACAATTTTTACTTCTTGGGACATGATCTACACCTATATTTTGTTTTTAACTACTGTATATTATAATTATGTTATTAGACATTTTTAAATTATTCAATAAAAATATATTCATCAAAAACTACTATTACAGCAATCATTACTTCTTTTAAGAGATCTAGTATATTTAATGATTTATTAAACTATGTTACAACCATCATAAAAGATATAGAAGGATCAAGTTCTAATACCTAGGTAAAATAACAATATTTCTTGGTGGAGACCATTTGGAGAAAGAACACATTCTTGTAATCGATCAAGGGACAACAGGTACACGTGCAGTTGTCTATGATAATGAAGCAAATATTATTGGGTATAAGTACAAGAAACACAAACAAATATATCCCAAACCCGGATGGGTAGAACACGATCCTTTAGAGATATGGAATAATACAATATCTGTGATCAAAGAAGTAATAAGTGCAACAGGTATAGATAAGAACGATATAGTATCGATAGGTATAACTAATCAGAGAGAAACCACTATTCTATGGGATAAAGACACGGGTAAACCAGTGTATAATGCCATAGTTTGGCAAGATACTAGAACAGATTATTTATGTAAACAACTAATTGAAAAAGGCCTTTATGATAGAATTCATGAAATCACAGGACTCTTTATTTCAACATATTTCTCATCTACGAAGATCAAATGGATTATTACACATATCCCGGAAGCAAAGAAGTATCTTAGAGAGAAACGGTTATTGTTCGGCACAATAGATACCTGGATCATTTGGAAATTAACTGAAAAAACACGTGATAACATCACCCCCGAAAGAGGAGGAGCTCATGTAATTGATTATAGTAATGCATCACGTACAATGCTCTTCGATATTAAGCAATTAAAATGGTCTAGAGAAATACTAGATATAATGAACATACCAGAAGATATTTTACCAAAAGTAGTTTATTCAAGCACAAGAAAACCATACGGATACACAAATCCCGAAATACTCGGCACAAGAATACCTATTCACGGAGACTTAGGTGATCAACAGGCAGCTCTTGTTGGTCAAACATGTTTTGATAAGGGACAAGTAAAGTCAACTTATGGTACTGGGGCATTTATATTACTAAATATTGGAGATGAAATAAAGTATTCAAAGAAAGGATTACTAACTACAGTAGGTTATGTATTCGAAAGACAAAAACCAGTATATGCATTAGAGGGTTCTATAGCTATTGCTGGAGCAGCTATTCAGTGGCTTATTGAGAACTTAGAATTGATCAAATCACCTGCGGAAACAGAGGAATTAGCTAAAAAAGCATACCCAGCAGGTTCTGGCGGCATTTATTTCGTCCCAGCATTTAGTGGATTATTCGCGCCATATTGGGATGTTTCAGCTAGAGGATTAATCATAGGATTAACTAGATATACTCGAAAAGAACACATTGTTCACGCCGTTTTAGAATCAATAGCTTATCAGGTAAGAGATATTATAGAAACTATGCAAGAAGAAACAGGGATCTCTATAAAAGAACTAAGAGTTGACGGGGGAGTAACAAGGAACAATTATCTGATGCAGTTACAAGCAAATATCTTAGGAATCCCAATAATAAGACCGACTAATATAGAGACAACTAGCCTTGGAGCGGCTTTTGCAGCAGGTATAGGATCTGGGGTGTGGAAGGATCTAGGAGAATTAAGAAGTCTATGGAAAATAGACAAAGTCTATGAGCCCAAGTGGAGCCTTGAGAAAAGAGAAAAACTTTACCACGGATGGAAAATAGCTGTAAAAAGAGCAATGAAGTGGTTAGAAGAGGTAGGCAATATTCCTCCTAGTAGTATAATAGAGAAATAAAAAAGTTCTTTTACTCGGATACAACTCTATCTCTTGGATATGTTTTCATCACTATTATCCATGACACTAAACTGATAAGCCAGAGAGACTCTAGGATCAATGCAGAATACATTAGTGCTGTCTTCTCACCTATACCGCTTGATATAAAATATTCTACCAGTAGGCCGTAGAGGAAGGGGCCTATCGCCCATCCACTAGTATTAAGGATATTATAGATAGCGAATATAGTACCTCTATACTCTGGTTTCACACAATCACTTATAACGCTACTAATATTTGGATAAGCGAAGGTTGTAAACAATAATCCACCAAGTGCTAATAGTACTGGTGGTAGTAATGCTGAGAATTCCGTGGAGCCATACGGGTATGGATAAACAAACATGCCAAGCATTCCTAAGAAACCAATAGATATACCAATAATTGATACCTTAGCTCTACCACTATAATCGCCCTTCTTAACCAAGCTATCACTCAATTTGCCCCCAATAACGTGTCCCAATGCGATCGAAAGAGCCGCTATAGCAAGTATTCCGCTTGCAAGCTCTTTACTCAGCCCCCATCTTGTTTGGATATAATCTACTGCATACAATGTTATGAAACCCCATGGTATAGCCCATGGAATTATCTGAATTATCATGATTAATGTAGTAGTGTTTAGCCCTGCTTTCAATGCATCTTTTAAACTATATTTTACATGCTCTGCTACTTTTTCAGAATATCCTATTGTTATCCCCTTTGAGAGCAAGTATAAAGGCACTCCAAATACTATGATCAGTGATCCTACTAGCAGATACGCTGTTCTCCAATAGAATAATATTCCTCCGATTATCATACCAACAACAAATCCTAAAACACTTGGAGCATAGTATGCTGCATAACCAATGCCTCTCTTCTCCGGCGGCACCACATCCGGTATAAAGGCATAAATAACAGGACCTATCCCGATCTTGGCTATACCGAAGATTATTAGAATTAATAATAGGTAGATATAGCTAACAGCAAATCCCACTAATGCTAATGATGCTCCCATTAAAAGCGATAGTATGAATAATAACCTTGGTCTACCAAGCTTATCTGCAAGTACACCCCATATGAATGTTAGTGCTAACCCAATGATACCAGGTATTGTCTTGAGCAGGCCAGCATATACTCTCCAGTTTTCAACTCCGCCAGGTATAATGCCTTCTTCCCACATTGGCCTTATTACAGCTGCTAACATATAGTCTCCAGCAAAATAGGATAGAACCAATAATGCCAAAGTTATTAAAATAGGGCCGACACGTACCTTCTCACTCATTATAACCACCTCTTATAGAAACTTATTATTTTCTCCTCATACTCTTTCGGATAATCTTGTATAGCCCGTACGTGCTGGGAATCTGTTATCCAGATATCTACATGCTTGTTATGTTTAGAGACTAATTCATAGAATCTTTTGATCTCATCTATGCTTACTAGTTCATCGTTTTTGCCTGCAATTATAAGTAAGGGTTTCTTAATTCTGTCAGCATATTTGAATAGTTTTAAATCATCAACATTTATACCTGCTTTCTTGGCGGCAAAGAACACTATTAGAGGATAAACAGTTAATAAGACATTTCTAATAAATCCTTTCATCCGCATGATCCATCTTTTACCAGAAGAAACAATGTCTATATAAGGACTATCTGCAATAGCAAAGTCTATTCTATCATCCAATGCTGTCAACATTATAGTTACTGCACCACCCATAGAATAACCTATTAATCCTATTTTCTCTGCTTTCTCGGGTTTATTCTGTTTCAACCATGATATTATGTTCTTATAGTCCTGAGTCTCTAAATAACCGAGAGTAGTTATCTCGCCTCCACTACGTCCATGGGCTCTAAAATCAAAAGCAGCTACATTAAAACCGTTCTTAGCCAGTATATTAATGACTGGCTTCATATATGTCTCGTCCCATTTACTACTTGTATATCCATGAATAGCTAGTATTGTTACATTACTTCCCCTATCAATAAACCAGCCATGGAGATCGACTCCATTACTCTTAATAATTAATTCCTCAAAATCATAGCCTAGGTCTTTAGGAGTCCATTTATAAATACGTCTAGGTGGCTTCAACAATTTATTAGCAGCAATATATGCTAGGCCAACTAATCCTAATACAACAACTACAATGATAACAATAATAATCAACAAGATCTCTATAAGACCCAGCATTTTATCACCGAGAGAACTCATACATTATTAATTTTATAACGAGGGGGATAAAAAAGATCACTAACCAATAATGAATTATTATAACTTGAACATGTAACCATGATCAGGGACTAGTACTTCACCAGTTTCCCTGTACTCAATATATCCTTTGACATAGTATTCTCCTAAAGGGATCTCTGAGTACATTTCTCTAAAAGTTTCCATTAAGATCTTCTTATTTCCTACTCGTACTATGTATCTAGTAGGTAAAATATGCTTATTTATACAATCGATAACTTGTATTCTTCCCCTGAATAATTTCCTATCCTCAACAGGATCCATACATTGGTTAAACCCATTAGAATACGAAACATACTTGATATTAACATATATCTTATTAACCATAATATGACTAATCGTGTCTTTTTTCAAATATAAATACGTTGTGAGATCTGTATCCTTACTATGTTTTAACAGATATTCCCTTACTAAGCAGGACTCCGGAGCTCTTCTAATGATTTTTCGCGAAATAAGTGATTGAACCCTATTAATTAACTCAGTGTCTACACCGAGAATAACAATATCAATATCATTATATTTTGAAAAAACCAATGAAGAACCAGTAATAAACAAGTCATTTACTCCGAAAAGCTGAGATATCGTTTCTTTGACCATCTGACTAGTATATGGTATGCGTTTATGAAAAAGAGTATAAAATGAATAAGCATGTGATACATCAATAACCGGAACAATTTGTTTTATGCAGTCCCAGTAAACATAAGAAACATACTTGTTTATCTCGTATTTGCGTAGTTTTCTATGTTCTAAGAGCGTATATCTAGGATAAGCTATGATTTTGTCCTGTGGATGTTGATACCCTTTTACTAGGTATATCACTCCATTATAGTATAGTGGATATCCTTCTACTAATTTGATATTATTCATCATTAGAATACAACCCCATCACTATGAGAAGCTAAAATTATTCTTCATCTTTATTCTTCTCTTTTACTAGTAACTTGTCTAGATTATGTTTAATGATCTCGATTAAGTAACCTTCTTCTCCGGGTAAACCTTCTAATACAATATCGTCTTCGATCATGAGTATTGGTTCTTCATCAATTGTATCGACTACTTCGATCTCTAAGAGAATACCATATTCATTTTCTAATATGTCTTTTATTTCGAGAATCCATTGATGAAGAGTCCATTTATTATATGATGGCCTCCCCAAAACTTTTAATTTAATTACTCGTTCATTTCTATCCATGATAGATACCTGTGATTAATCCTCTCCTTTATCCTTTTCACTAATGTTCTATAAGGTTCCTTATCAATATATATCTTGATTAACGGATTAGTAAATCGTTTTTTCATAGAGCTCGTTATTGTATCATTTATTTCGTCAATATACTTTATGATTACATCATAATCCTCAATGCTTATACTCGAATATTTCTTACTAGATATATTCTCCGAAATGGTTTCGTCGAAGAGAGATGTTTCTAATAAGAATGCAAACACGTTATATATTGATTTTTCACCATTAATTGATTCGCTCAAGATCTTGTTTAATATGGTTTTAATCGTGGAAAACAATTCATAATAGCTTAAACCTATTAAACCAATTAAGTATTTTTTCAACATTTCTAAGTTCTTAATAGAGCTTTTCCATATCAGATCAACGTATAATTTAAGGATTTCATACACGATCTTTTCACTGTGACACTCCTCTATACGTGTCTCAAAATCCTCTATTTTTTCAAGTGAAGATATTGTATACCTTATTGTCTCCATTAAACCTTTTAAAACACGAATATATGATTCAAACACTTTAATTTTCGTAGTATCTAAGATTCTGACATTCTTGCTCTCTATATAGTCGATAATCCATGAATGCTCGAATTCTTGATATAAGAGAGGGATTACATCAATATAATAGCTGAGAATACCTATTACTATTAATACATCCCTATACAATAAGATCTTATAAGTGTTCGGATTAGCCTCATATATAACAAGTTTTTCAATTAAAGGGTTAAGTACGGTTCTTTTGAATAAAGTACTATAATTTATAGCTATATATGTTAAGACAAGTGGATTATATAACGATATGAAGTGATGTGGCGAGATCAAAGTTTTCAATAATAGATTTCGAACAAATTCATCACTAAGTCTTATTCCAGCACCCATAGCTGTAATGGTGAAGGATTTAATAAATAATGGGTATTTCTGGATTAAGTCTATATTATACCTGTATAGATCATAAAGTTCTCTTGGATACCTTAATGATATCTCTAAAAGTCTTTTAGAAAACTCAGGTGTACTGATTATATGTTTAACGTCATAAATACTGATGTTTCCATGTCTTATGTTGCGAAACAATAGAGCCAAGTCATTTACATTATATTTACCCTTCATATAGTCTGTTTCAAATAAGCTTGACATTATCAACACCTATTATTTCCATTGAATAAGCAGAGTTCATTGATCAACTCATATATTTCTCTGTCATATCTCATCCTAAAGAACCGTGTCATATTAGATAAGTATGAATAATAACTTATCTCGAGAACATCTATGTCTTTCTCTCTATATACTCTAGTAGCTATTATGTTCCTGTATGGAATGATCCATAATAAATTGTTTTGTTCAAGCCATTTAACAAGTTCTCTATCGAATGATCTAAACAAGTATTCAAGCCTAGGTGAGATCTTGAGATTTCTTAAAAACTCAGTGATTATTAATGGATGAGTCTTGTTCTTCTTCAAACGATCAATCCTTTCATAGAATTTCTCATCCAAGAATTTTGAAAGCTCTGTGTCTTCTTTTGCCATTTTTAGCAAAATATCGATAGCATATAATCTATTCTTTTTAGAAGTAACGGTTAAAGGTGAATACATATATGGTATTTCCTTTATTATCGAGGATGAAAATATGCTAGCAAAGATATATGTGTCATGAAGGAATATTGTCCCTCTAATTATTCTCATTAACAAGACACGGCCACCTAATAACTTAATAATTCTCGAAATCTATGTATCATCTATACATTTCAAATATAATCTTATACAGAAATCATAATATAAATACAGATTTTATTGAATATAAAATATGGTGGATTTTTATTGCACAAACCCGTAATAAGATCCGTAACAGTGTTTACGTACAAGCCCACAACATTTGATCTCGAAGAAGTAGTAGAATCGTTGAAAATGGCTCAAGGCATCTTATTACTTGTGGAAAAGAAACTTAAAGAATTAGGATATGATGTATTCACTACAAGGATTAGCCTGCCTAGACTTCCTGTTCTTTTAATAAAAAGACTTCTTGATAGAATCGATATACCCAGCTCTATTCTGCTCTCAGTAGGTGGAATAGATATTACTCATATAGATTATGATCTCGCCCTAGATATTGTCAGCAGAGGATACTACTTCTCAATTTACGGAATATCTCGAAATCCACAAGAATATTCTTACACCGTATCTCAATTAATACATAAAATAGCTGAAGAAAACCCTGTATATGCTACTCAAATATCAATTTCGTATCACCATATCCCTCTAGAAACTCCATATTTCCCTGACTCAACCAGTAGCGGGGAACTGGGTATAGGGTTCTCATTTCTATATCCTAACATTGTAAAAAACATATTGGAAGAAACAGAGTCACTAACCTATACAGTAGAAAAATTGGAGAACATGTTTAGAATAACAATAAATGATATAAGGCATTTGGGTCTCGGCAAATATCGTTTTGGTATAGATTATAGTATTTCTCCATGGATGGAGAAAAGCGTTGTATCTCTCATTGAAGCTCTTGGCTATGAGCTTGGCAAACCAGGTTTTAACTATGGGGTCTACCTTATAAACAATATGATCCAAGAACTTGCTAAGAGAATAGGTTATGCCATAGGGTATAATGAGGTAATGCTACCATATGCTGAAGACGCATTATTAATGGATGCTGGGAAATATCAGAAAATAAGAGCTAGAGATCTATTATTATATACTTCAACTTGTGTCGTAGGTCCCGATATGATAGTTGTCCCTGCAGAGCAGAATCATCTTAGACAGTTTCTTCTAGATACATATAGTATATGGAGGTTAAAACAAAAACCATTATCCGCTAGAATAATACCAGTCGATGGGTTACCAGGCGATAAAATAGATCTTGGAAAATTCGGAAAGGTTTATGTCTTAAGCTACTGAAAAGTGAAATAAAAATAATCAATAATATCATTAGAAATGTGAATCTATTATGTGCAAGTGTTCTTTGACTTCAATAAGGGCTTTTCCATATATTTTCTCAGCTACTTCTTTACTCAACACTTCTTGAGGATCACCATATATGAACGTACGCCTATTAAGTAAAAGTATCTTTTTGGTATATCTGAGGAGAAGCATTGGATCATGGCTTGTAACTATTATTAGTTTTCTTTTAGATAATTTACCAATTCTTTCAGCTAAGTCCATTTTGCCATTCGGATCAATGTTTGAAAAAGGCTCATCCATCAATAATATGTCTGGATTTGATACTAGTGCTCTAGCAATGTAGCCTCTCTGTTTCTGACCTCCAGATAAGTCCCAGAAACACTTATTCCAAACGCTTCTCGGTAAACCTACAAATAATAATGAGTCTTCTATTATTTTCTCTTCATCCTTACTAATATATAGTCTAGGCCATTTCTTCTTTAACAAATAACAGCACTCTACAAGTTCTTTTAAGGTCACTGGATAATACGTTTCCTGAATACTAGTTACCTGTGGAACATATCCTACATATTTTCCAGCTCTTCTAGGATCCCCTGTAACATCTTCATTATTAATAACTACATGTCCCTCAATTGGTTTAATTAATCCAATAATAGTTTTTAGTAGAGTTGATTTTCCAGCACCATTTGGTCCTAAAATCTGTATTAACCCGGGTCCCTCGAAGCTAAAACTGAGTTTCTCTAAAATTATTTCTTTGCCATAACCAACTGTTATTCCGCTAACATTGATGTTCATGACGGCTTCCCTTATGCACACTTCTATAGACTAAAAATATATTACTGTGCACAATTTAATACATGTATATTGCAGGGTAAAAGACCTATCGGTGATTATGCATTGAGAATATTTGCCTTACTTTTAATAGTTTTATTCATTGTAACGCCTCTAAGTACAACAATAACTAACAGTATACAAGACAATAACAACAATGGACTATTAATAATTACCACATTCCCTAATTTGGTAAAAGATATAAAACTAATCACTTGCTCACATGATAGAGTAGTATCACTTGTTCCCCAAGGCGTAGACCCTCACACATATTCCTTGAGACCAGAGGATATATCGTTGTTAAGCAAAGCTGATTTAATCATATCAACAGGACACACATCTTTTGAAATTAATATAAGGCAACTCTATCAAAAAGGAGCCCTAAAAGGAACTCTTATAGAAGTCCCAAAAATACCTGGAATAACTTTATTCAATAACCCTGTTACTCAGAAAACAAATTATCATATGCCAATATATGATCCATTTAATTACATGAAATTCTTAAGCTATGTTGAAAAGAAACTTGAAGAACTTAACCCCTCATGCAGGAGGGAATATAGAGAAAAACTCTATACTGTTTTCCAAAAAGAAGCATTATTACTAACAAATACTTCGATAACCAATATTACCGCATTAGCAGATCTTCCATTTACTCAATATGCCGTTGAATGGCTTGGCATCCACGTAAAATACCTTATAGTCAAGGAACAAGGTGTTCAAGCATCTCCACAGGATTTAATCATTATTGAAAAGAACTTACAAGAAAAACAAATAGGGGCATGTATAATTACATCCCCAGTTGTAAACTCAGCTTCAAAGAAATTATTGGATCTATGTAATAAGTATAATATACCAATACTATTTGTTCCATCACCAGTAGTGAATACTACCTTCGTGGATAAGGAAATACACATTGTTAGCCAATTGCATGGGTTAATTGGAAAATCAACTAATCAAACAAATTACAATAAAGAAAACACTACTAGCGAATATATGTATTTAAACAAGTTCTCTTATATTGATCTCGTATTACTTGTACTTGCGATCACGTTGTTCATATCAATAATATATATTATAAGAGGTAGGAAGGTATGAAGCGTGTGCAACTAGTATTGCTTATATTGTTACTGGTTAGTTATGCATTAGTTTTATGCAATAGGTATAATCCAGTATGGATAACTGTGATATTGTCAGCAGCAATTGCTTTTGGGAGTTTAAGTAGCTTGGTTAGTATGAGAAAACTCTACTTCTTAGCAGGTGCTACGCCTCATGCCGCATTATTTGCTGTTACTCTATCTATCCCACTTACTCAATTACTCGGGATTGGGAATAGCTTAGTTTACTCAATAATAATAGGGATCGCATTAGTTTACATCGTTGGATATAGTATCTATAAAGGAGTCAATAGCGATATAGCAACGGCTGTATTTGTAGGATTTACAGCATCTGGAAGTGTAATAACAGCATATTATGTATTAACGTACTTTCCTGTCGAATATGACTTGACAGCTTTAATAATGGGTGATCCCTTGTTATCAAGTACAGAACAAGCAATTCTTTCAGCTATTTTGGCGATCACTGTGTTTATCATAGTATATCTCACGTATCGTGAACAATTATCATTAGGTATAGATAGAGAATCCGCTATGCTTAGCGGCTTAAGAATAGAGGTATACGATGCTATAGTATTCACCGTTCTAGGTCTAGTATCTATTGCTATGCTAAGGGTCGTGGGCTATATTCTAGAACATATACTCGTATTACTTCCTTCAAGTATAGCGGTGATTTCAGCTAAGAGTGCTCGTGAAGCACTATATATCAGCATTATTTCAGCAGTAACTTCTGCTCTTCTAGGCTTACACCTAGGAGTAATGCTAAACATTTCACCATCAGGACTTACAGGTTTAATACTCTTATTATTCTATATCATAAGCTTGGCAGGGAAAAGAAAATGAGTAAGAAGAAAAGATTCGGTGTATCGATACCTATTGAGCTTGCCGAAGAATTAGATGAGCTCTCAAAATGTTTAAACTGCGATAGATCAAGAATAGTTGTTGCTGCATTAAAACCATATATCCATGCACACCTACATTACATGGAGCCACATATCTGTAAGGGTGTTCTTGTTGCTTTCTCATCGGGAAAAATTAGGAAATCAGACAATCTTATAGAGAAATACAAAGACATTGTACAAGGTTATCTTCATAGTCATATAGATGATAATTGCGTTGAAGTATACA
>JAMOPC010000213.1 GCA_027064845.1 Desulfurococcales archaeon
TTCTTTCAAATCTAAATGGAGCAATACAGTAGATATTATTTAATACTTTTATGTAATTGAACATATATTGAGTAATTTGGATATATGGTGTTAGTTTGCTTTTGAGAAATATTTATATTGATAAGGGGCTAGTTTTTCTAATAATTATTTCTTTTATTTTAAGAATAGTATTTGTCCCCTTCACTTCTGGAAGCGACATTCCACAGTTTGCTGGTTTTGCAGATACTTTTCTACGACATGGTTTTTGCTTCTATAAATACGCTGATGGATCGAAGTATGTTTCTGAGAATTGGGCATATTCATGGCCCTATATTTATGGGCCAGTACTTATATTTATATTATCTTTTCTAAGAATACTTGCTCCCGAAGAAATCATTCATTATTGGAAGAACAATAATTACTATGTATTTGTCCCTATACAGTGGATTGTAGCTGTTAAGTCCATATTTGTTTTGTTTGATTTACTCGTCATATATATTTTATATATCATTTTGGACACTTATGGATTAACTAGGAGAAAACGTTTATTATTAACATCTCTTTATGCATTGAATCCTATGACGATATATATTTCTAGTATATATGGAATGTTTGATCAAATAGCCCTATTTTTCTTCTTGTTGGCAATTCATTTCTACCGAGGATTAATCAGTGGATCCAAAAGTAATTATGCATTACCTGGTGCTTTTTTGGCATTATCTATTCTCACAAAGCAAACAATGATATTTCCATCAATTTTTATATTATTGGATATTCTCTACAGATCAGTGCGTTATACTAAAAAGTTTCTAATAATACTCACAAGTTTTATAGCTATTTCTATACTATTAATGCTTCCATTCGAAATAACTTGTCCCGGTAGTATGTTTTCCTTATGGAATGCAGTGTCACGTACTAGTTCTCCTGGATACACGTTGCCAATTGTATATAGTTTTAATGGATTATCTAGTCTTGCATCATATATTAATATGTGTTGTGGAAAAGACACCTTGTACTTAATAATTTATTGGTGGGTCCCAACCATAGTATTTTTGACATTATTATTTATAACATACTTAGAAACAAGGGATCCCTTTACAATATCTCTTTTATCATATATTGTTTTTCAAACAACTTATTGGCGTATAAATCACCAATACTTAGTACCAGGAGTAGCATTCCTAATATTGCTGTTTCAATTAATGAAAAAATGTATGAGGTGTAGAATACTTGGTATAACAATAATTATCCTAATAGGTTTTTGGCCTATTATGTTCCCAACTAGTTGGTGGGCACATGTTCACATAAAAGAACCAAATTATTTCATATGGAGGCTCATGGATATGTTCTCCCTAATGATCTTTGATGACTTAATATATGTTCTCTATGCTTTACTCCTTACTATAACTCAGTACTTGTTCATAGCGGATTCTATAATTTATTTGTTACAAGAAAAATCATTGATAATAAAGAAAATAGTCAAAGATATAACTGGATCAATTTCTTTAAGTTTTCATAGATAATATAGTCTTCTCCTAGATCATTTTCTCTGAGCTGAAGCTCCTTGCTTGTTTCTACTAATTCCCAGGGAAACACCACCCATTTATTTGTTTCCTTATAGTAGTAATCAGGGTATATAGGGCTCCATGGCTTAACAAAAATTGCTAAGGACTTGATCTCTTTGGCGCCATATCTTGTTAGTTCTTCTATTACTAGTTGAAGAGTCCTACCACTATCAACTACATCATCTACGACGAGTATCTTTTTATTTCTGACACTCGTAGTGGGTGGGAGCGTTAATTCTGGTTTTGCTTCACGCGTATTTATTCCTTTATAGAATTTTACTCCTATGAAGCCTATCTCATCTATTTCTAAGAGATCAGATAGTATTCTGGCTGGTATTAATCCTCCCTTTATAACAGCATATATTATATCAGGTTTAAACCCTGTAGAAATCATATTATTGACTAGCATTATCAAAGCAAGATGAAGATGCTTCCAGGAAATATATTCTATTTCTATATTATTGCTCTCCATATGGTATGTTATGGTTATGCGGGTTATTTAATTGTTTTTCTAAAATCACGGAGATGTAAGGTTTTTTAGGTACAAATAAATAAAGAATGTGCAGGGCAATGGTTAAGTATGTTTTTATAACTGGTGGAGTGTTGTCTGGTCTGGGAAAAGGCGTTGTAACGGCTTCTACTGGTTTATTACTCAAATCATTAGGATATAATGTTACAGCAATAAAAATAGATCCTTATGTTAACGTTGATGCTGGTACAATGAATCCTTATATGCATGGTGAAGTATTTGTTACAGAAGATGGGGGAGAAACAGACTTAGACATAGGTCATTATGAGAGATTCCTTGACACAAACTTAACTAAGAAACACAATATAACTACTGGCCAGATCT
>JAMOPC010000214.1 GCA_027064845.1 Desulfurococcales archaeon
AAGGATCGAGGAATGCCGAGACCCCGTCATAGACGAGGAAGAACTCGGCAAATACGCCTTCATAGTCTTGGGGAGAAATGGAGAATGCTACAAGATACATGGTGGGATCGAGGAGCAGAAGAAAGTCTCCAAAATACTATCCAAGCTAAACCTAGAGGGAGAATTTACACTAGTATACTATGGCGAGAAACAAGAAGCACTCCAAGACCTTGAGAAAGGAGAAATAGACTACCTCTTCCTAAGAAAACAGCCAACAAAACAAGAAGTAATGGAACTAGCAAGACAAAACAAAGTATACTCACCAAAAACAACAAGACACATCCTACCATACACACCAGCAAAAACAAACACACCACTAGAAAAACTCAAATAATTTTTATTATCTCTCCCCTCCCTCTCCTCCCCTCTTATATTATGCTCACCCTGTGCAAAGAGAAATCATTATAAGTCCCAAAAACACTCAAGAAAATAATGGCGGGGCAAAACAGCGGGGTAGGGCAGCCAGGTAGCCCGCGGGAGGCACGGGCGGTACAAACCCCCGTCCCGCGAAGCTCATATGAGGCTGCCGCCTCGGAGATACATCCCCCACAGGGGGAATAGCACCCGAGGTCGGTGGTTCAAATCCACAAGCCGTGCTACAAGGCACGGCTGGGGAGCCCCCGCTACCACCCCGAGAGGGGCCCCGCCACCACTTCTTAATTCCCCAATAATTCTTTGGGTAAGTATTTATTCTAGGCAGTACTGGTTCTTATTGCTGGGTGGATCAGTTAATTACTAGTATTTTGCCTTAAGCAAGTGGACCATATTTTATATATGCTTAAACATATTTTGGGTATTCTAAATGCGTGGTGTAATGCATAGTATTCATATTGCGCGTTTACATGCCCATATATGTGGGGATGGACATCTTTATATTGATAAGGGAGGTCGCGGAAAAACTATGTAGTTGAGTATACGAATAAATCGCTTGATTTGATTTATTCATTTACCAATGATGTTGTTGCTGTACTTGGGAAGCGCCCTATTATAATTCATCCAACGAAAAAGAATGTGTTGGTTGCAAGAGTTAAGTCAAAGTACTTGTTTTATCTTCTCAAAAGGCTTGGTGCGGGTGACTCAATGGAATGGCGTGCATCTGCGTTTCTTAATTCTAGTAAAGAGGTATTGGTTAATTGGCTTTCTGCTTTTATTGATGACGAGGGATACCTTGACAAGGTAAAGCACAGAATGGTTCTGAACTCCGTGAATTATAACGGGCTAAGAGATGTTCAATCAATGCTGAATATTCTTGGCATTAATTCAAAGGTGTACGATTATAGTGAAAAATGGAATTTTTACAGATTGATCATAGGCGGAATAGATAACCTATGCAAATTAGCTGAAAAGCTTGATCTACATCATAAAATGAAACACGAAATTCTAAATAAAATATGTAGTTAATTAAGAGGTGGAGTTATTACAGAAACTGATAAATGCAAATAATTACTGACATCTACTCTATGTTACCATTGTGGGGGCCTCGCCACCATTTTATATCACTATTTTCAATTTATAACGGGGAAAACTATGGATTATGATAGTGCTATTAGTATAATGGCACAAATCTTTACTGTTTCTTTCGTTGGTGGCGTATTTGTTATTTTACTAGCATATTTAGGAGAAATTTTGGAAAGAAAAGACATAAAAGTAAAAAGATATTTGGATACAATAGTATCCGCAGGAGCAGCAAGTATATCAACAATAGTTGTTAATTTTATTAATTCCTTAAATCCTGAACAAAATATCATAACTTTCATAATAATTTATATTGCGACAATTATATTCATCTCTTTGAAGAAATAATATGATTCTGAATAAATTAATCTAAGATTATAATCGCTATTGTTTGTTTTGTTGTGTTATTGTTTTTAGTGTTTGGTTGTTTATGCATATGTTGATTTGTGTTGTTTTGTATTTTTTTCTGAGGATTCCTTTTGTTTGGTCTATTTCGATCTCGTATTGTAGTAGCCCGGTTTTTATTAGTATTTTTAGGTGTGCTATTAGGAGTGGTTTTGATATTTTTAGTTTTTCTCTGAGTTCTTTGCTTGTCATTGGTTTTTCTGTACATAGGGCTAGTATTTTGAGTCTGGTTGGGTTTGCTAGTGCTTTTAGTATCTTTACTAGGTTGTCGAGGTTGTTTTCTTGGTTCATTGTTTATGGTTTCCTCTTTGTTATGTGTTTGGTTGTTTATTATTCTTTTAGTTCTTCTCTTAATGCGTTTATTTCTTTTCTCAACTCCTTTATTTCTACGAGTAGTTCTCTGAGTAGTTTGTCTGTTTCCTGCTGTTTATGTGTTTGTGTGTATGCTGTTCTAGGTGTTTTGAACAAGTACTCTGCTAGGAACACAGCAATCATTATTATTATGAATAATACTATTCCCCAAACAACTAGGTCTACTAATCCAGCTAGATCAGGTGGTATTGGCATGAAATTAACACCTCAGGTAATAATATGTTTATCTGGGTAAAAAAATATTTACCGGATCAAAAAACACGAGCGTTATACATGAATCACTTAATATAATTAATGATCGATGATAAGAACAATGTTGAGAGAATATAGAATCTTATGGCTTCGTTTATGAATGGCGATGATCATAGATCTTGTTCCTTATCAACACATATCTCCTAGCAAGCTTCCTGCAGACGAGGAAGTTCCTTAGATCTCTTGATCTTAGAGGTTCTTTTCAACTATGTTGTTGAGAAAAGAATTAACATTATCGTTTTTAAATCATTGTAGAGTTCCACAAGTATTCTTGACAGTCTTTTTCACCAATGACTTCTCTATAAAGCTTCAAAGTAAGAGACACAATAATCTTGATAGAATTAATCTCGTTGTTATCAATAGGGATGGAGACATACTATAGAAGCATACTGTTAAATTCCCGCAAATAACGAACAGAGGATATAGAAGAAAGAGGGCTTGGAGCATTATAGGAGAAGCAATACATAGTATCCTTAAGAACGCTTGTTCTTACGGAGCATCAGTTATAGCTGTGGAAAACCCAAAGGTTATTGGCTACTTAAAATACTACTGGATAGGAAATGGAGAACAAAGAACTACAAGCTAACGATATTCATGAACAGCATCATAAATAAGATAATATGGAAAACACCGCTCTATGGACTACAAGTAGTAACAGTTAATCCCGATGGAACTACACATTCAGAAGACCATGAATACGTTATGAGAAGATATGGCTTAGATAGACACACAGCATTAGCATACCTAATAGCACTCAAGGCAAAAAGAAACCTACAAAGATATTAAAAGACCTACAAACAAGAAACTGCATCATACCCTTACGTTTCTCATTGAATACCCTCCTAGCATTATCACCAATTTCATCATACACTATTGCAAGCAACGCATACGTATCAGTAACTACCCTTCTAGACTTCTTTTCCTCCTCCAAAATAACAACTCCTCCCGATCAAGATCTCGTTCGGCATCTTCTACCGTTTCTCTATCCTTGCTGCAACCCCATACCCTATCCCACAAGTCAAGGGGTTTTAACACTATCTTACACTCATCAACCAAGACTTTAAGCAACATACCCTCCTCAATACCAGCCTTCTCCCTAACACTCTTGGACAAAACAATAATACCCTTTATATACACTCTAACAACACTCAACAAAACCACTCCACACAACAATTACGTTAAACAAACTAAAAGTTTGACCAAAAGATAAAAATAAAGATAAATATTCGGTTTAACCAAAAATACTTAATCAAAGACAAGATATATCAAAGTACATAAAATAATCCCCAACAAAGAAATAATCCAAACAATTCCCAATAATAACAAAAACATACACTTACTTTAGAAAATTTATTTTCTTGTTTAAATAAATTATATTAAAAAAGCACGGGCATGATTATGAAGGACACCATTGTTCTTGGAGGATCTAGTGGTTTTCACCTAGCTTATAGGGTTTCTAAGCTTCTCGGCGCTACGCTTGGCGATATCGAGGTTAAGTCGTTCCCTGATGGTGAAACATATATCAGGATAATATCTGATGTAAAGGATAAAACAGTTATATATATTAATTCACTGCAGCCAAGTCCTAATGATAAGATAATCGAGACACTATACACTCTTGAAACAATCCGAGACCTTGGTGCATCTAAAGTATTAGCTGTTATTCCCTATATGGCGTATGCTAGACAGGATGAGAGATTCAATCCCGGTGAAGCTGTAAGTATATCTATATTATCAAAACTATTCCGTGCACTAGATATAGATGCCATATATACTATTGATATGCATTTACACAGAATACGTGATCCAACCAAATTATTCGGAGCAAAATTCCATAACCTCACAGGCGTACGCGAACTAGCCAAATACATTAAGAAAAACTACAGCATCGAAAACACAGTAGTCATAGGCCCTGACGAAGAAGCCGAACAATGGGCAAAGATCATGGCAGAAGAACTAGGAGGAATAGAATACACCGTATTAGAGAAGAAAAGAATCAGCGCCGAAGAAGTCATCATAGAGACGAGAGACATCAATGTTAAAGACAAAAACATTATTATAGTAGACGACATCATCAGCACCGGCGGAACAATGGTTGAAGCAATAAAAGCAATCAAAAAACTCGGCGCCAAAGAAATAATCGCAACCTGTATCCACCCACTACTCGTCAACAAAGCATATTATAAACTATTAAAACTAGAACCAAAAGACCTCATAGGCACAGACACAGTTCTAAGCCCCATAAGCAAAGTATCCGTAGCACCAACAATAGTTGAAGAAATCAAGAAAAACCTATAATATATTTTTTACTTTTTCTAAACACCCCCACAAATAATCGTTAAAATGGAACCCCCGATACAAGAGCAATATTAGAATACGGTGTAAACTCTCCAGTCCTAACAACAAATCTTGCTTTATTAACATAGTCTCTTTTAAAGACCTCATGATCAACAAACACTATGTCCTTACCCGGATCAATCTCCTGCAATTCTTTAAGAAGCTTGACTATTTCTTCATACATTCTAGGCGAACGATCAATGATTTCACGAGCCAATACAGCTTTCTCAACCACCACCTCTTTAAGAACAGCTTCCAACACATCCAAAAACCTAGGTATACCCGGTACCAGAGACAAGTCTATACGTGTAACTTCTTCAGGAATAGGTAGTCCAGCATCAGCTATAACAAACACATCTCTATGCCCAAGACTAGCTATTTCATACAATAAGAAAGGATTCAAGATACCAGACTTCTTCAAATCAAATACCCCCTACAAAGCTTCTCTAAGAAAAATTATGGCAAGTTTAAAATATTTAAGATTAAAACAATAATTAAGAATCATAGATGAAGAATTAAATCAACGCTCCTCTTTGGGCGACTTCAGCCTTGAATACATCAATTACAGTTATCGGAAGTATACACATCGACTTCTATGTGAGACTCCCAAAACTACCAGTCCCGGGAGAAACTGTTCTAGGATATGATTTCATCATGAAACCAGGTGGTAAGGGCGCTAACCAAGCAGTAGCAACTGCACGTCTAGGAGCACATACATATATGGTTGGCAGAATCGGAAACGACATATTTGCTGAAAAACTACTCGATAACTTCGCAAAGAACAGCGTAGATACCGAATACGTATCAATCGATAAAACAACACATACAGGCACAGCATTCATACTACTCGATAAAAAAACAGGAGAAAACATGATCGCAGTCGCACCCGGTGCTGACGCACATGTTTCAAAAGAAGATGTTGAAAAAGCCATCCCCGCCATAAAGGAATCAGAAATTATCCTATTACAACTGGAAATACCAGTAGACACAGTCATATATGCTATAAAAAAAGCCTCAAAACTAGGTAGAAAAGTCATACTTAACCCCGCACCGGCAACCATACTCCCAGAAGAGATATTCAGACACATATATGTCATCACCCCCAATAGAGTCGAAGCCGAACTACTAACTGGAGTCAAGGTAAAAAACATTGAAGACGCTATAAAGGCAGGCAAGTTACTAGTAAATAAAGGTGTAAAATACGCAATAATAACAATGGGCGACAAGGGATCAGTCATTGTTTCTAAAGATATAGCTAAACATATTCCAGCCTATAAAGTAGAAATAATCGATACAACAGGCGCAGGAGACGCATTCAACGGAGCACTAGCTGTATTCCTCGCAGAAGGATACGATATCGTAGAAGCATGCAAAAGAGCAAACGCCGCAGCAGCAATTCAGATCACAAAGCTAGGAGCACAAGAAGGCTTACCCACTAGGAAAGAACTAGAATCCTTCATAAAGACTCATGAGGTGAGACGAAAAAATGCCAAAAACAAACAATAAAGTAGTTCTAGAAACCAAGAATATTGTAAAAAAGTTCCCAGGAGTCATAGCACTTAAAGGCATTGACTTCAACTTGTATAAGGGAGAAGTACACGCTCTCGTAGGTCAAAACGGCGCTGGAAAATCCACGTTCGTCAAAATACTAAACGGGATCTATGTTGCTGATAAAGGAGAAATAATTATCAACGGTAAAAAAGTCAACATACGTAAACCCATAGATGCTAAAAGACACGGCATAACACTTGTCCACCAAGAAGTAACCCTCATACCCTATCTGTCCGTCGCAGAAAACATATATATGGCAAAGATACCATTTACAAAATCACCCTTTACACGTATAAATAAGAAAGTACTCGAGGAATTCTCCGAAAAATACCTTGGATTACTCGGAATAAAAATAGATCCATGGATCAAGGTGAAAGAACTAAGCGTCGGAGAACAACAACTAGTACAAATAGCCAGAGCACTAGCTGAAAACGCCAATATTATCTGCCTCGACGAACCCACCAGTGCATTAACACCAGCCGAAGTAGAGAGATTATTCCAGATCATAAGAGATTTGAAGAAATCGGGAAAATCAATAATATTCATCACACACCACATCGATGAAGTATTTAGAATAGCCGATAGAGTAACTATTCTAAGAGATGGAGAAAAAATAGCAACACTAGATGTAAACAAAGTTAAACCTTTAGATGTTGTAAAACTCATGCTCGGAAGAGAACCTAGTAGATTCTACATATCGAGAGAAAAGAAACACATAGCAAAAGAAACACCAATACTAATGGTTAAAAACCTCTCAACAGAACCCGAAAAGATCAGGGGTATTCGGCTACAAAACATATCCTTCGACCTATACAAGGGAGAAATACTTGGTGTTGTAGGACTCTTGGGAGCTGGTAAAACCGAACTAGGTAAAGCACTTATAGGCATAGAGAAAATCATCAGTGGAGAAATCTATATCGAAGGCAGAAAAGCCCGGATAAAGAGCCCCTCCGATGCTCTAAGATACGGTATATATTATCTACCAGAAAACAGGCGTACAGAAGGACTCGTACTATTGCTCACCGTTCGCGAAAACATAATATTATCATCAATAGATAGACTAGCACGAACACTTGGATTACGCTCAATAGATAGAGAAAAACAAATAGCAATACAGTGGATTAAAAGACTCAACATCGTTACACCAAGCACAGAGACCCGTGCAATGAATCTCAGCGGCGGAAACCAGCAGAAAGTAGTTATTGCTAAAGCACTTGAATCTAGACCAAAAATACTTGTCTTCGACGAACCAACAATGGGTATTGATATAGGCACAAAAGTCGAGATTAGAAAAATCATCTCCGAGCTAGCAACACAAGGACTCTCCGTAATCCTAATGTCATCAGATATTGATGAAATACTTGCATTATCCGACAGAATACTCATACTATACAAGGGTAGACAAGTAGCATTACTACCCAATAAGGATCTAACACGTGATCAGTTAATGGACATGATAAGTGGTGGAAGACAAGTTTTTGAAACCCCTATTTTCCCAACCACGTAGAAAGGGTGTATTACATGTCCAGCTCAGAGAAATTCAGGTTATTAATAGATCTCTGGAAAAGGATTAGTGTTTACGAAGAAGTAAAGCCTCTGATCGCATTAATCGGTCTCTTCATAGCGTCTGCTATACTATCACCTCATTTCTTATCACCATATAATCAGAGAATATTATTGTTACAAACAGCTCCTTTAGCAATGCTAGCACTTGGAGAATCAATGATAATTCTTATGGGAAGCATCGATTTATCACCGGGTTCAGTAATGGCACTATCAGGAACAGTAGCAGCGATAACATTCATTAATTACCAACAACCACTACCAATAGCTATCCTCGCAGGCCTAGCGACTGGAGCACTAGTAGGATTCATTAATGGATTACTAGTTACCAAAGCCAAGATCCCCTCATTCGTAGCTACATTAGCAGCACTAGTAGCTGGTAGAGGAATGGTCTTAATACTAACTGGTGGTCAACCAATAGTAGGGTTAACAAGTTTCAGAATATTCACTAACGAAATAATCGGAATCCCCGTAATGGTATGGATATTTATATTGTTCACAATCATAAACATATTCCTATTAAAGAGAACATCCCTAGGACTCAAAGTCTACGCTATAGGTGGAAACGAAGAAGCCGCTAGGTATTCAGGCATAAACGCTGACATGATCAAGCTAGGTATATTTACATTAGCAGGAACATACTACGCTATAGGCGGTTTAATGATGAATGCCAGGCTAGAAGTAGCTTATCCATGGACAGGTTGGGGATACGAACTAGACGCCATCGCTTCATCCGTATTAGGAGGGATACAGTTAACCGGCGGCGCTGGTTCACCACTTGGACCAACACTCGGAGCATACATATTAACACTAATAACAAACATATTGATCCTCATGGGCGTCAATCCCTATGTACAATGGGTTGTCAAAGGAGCAGTATTAGCTATAGCGGCAACAGCTTTAACAAGAGGTCTTAAATACGTTAAGTAAATCATCAAAATTTTTCACAATTCATAACAATATTTATTCTCTACAAAAAATGTTTCAAGAAACCTTTCTGAACTCATAAATTCTAATCAGTGTTAAAACAAAAGCATATATAATTTAGATCAGGAAAAATTTAATAATAGATAAGCCTTCTGAGGCGTTACTCAGCCTTGTCAAGATCTATGTATAGAGCTCTTTCTCGAACAGCAGCTATTGCAATAATAGTTATAGTTATCATAGCCATTATTGCTGGAGTATACTTCTACATGAGTCAACAACCATCAAAACCCACCAAGATCACAATCGGATTATTCATTAGCAACCTAGGTAATCCATACTTCGTAGCACTACGTGATGGTGCTCAGAAAGCAGTCGATGAACTTAAAGCTAAAGGTATCGATATCGAGATGAAAGTATATGACGCCAAAGACGACCCCAACCAACAGATCACACAGATCGAGACAGCTATTGGTGAAGGAATAAGCGCAATAGTTGTTAACCCAGTCCATGTTGAAGCAATCCAACCAGCATTACAGAAGGCAAAAGATGCGGGAATACCCGTTATAACAACAGATAGAGACGTGGCTGACCACTCTCTAAGAATAGTATTCATAGGAACGGATAACGTTAAGGGAGCAGAAGAGGGGGCTAAGGCACTGATAAAAGCACTAGAGGAAAGCGGCAAACCAACACCCTGGAAAGTAGTTATATTAAACGGTATTCCAGGAACAACAGCAGCAGAAGATCGTAAGAAAGGATTCCACAACATTCTAGACCAATATGTTTCACAAGGCAAAGTACAGATCGTTGCAGAGGAAGTAGCTAACTTCAGGAGAGACGAAGGACTATCAAAAATGGAGTCCATACTCGCCGCGCACCCAGACATAGACGCAGTAATCGCAGCAAACGATGAAATGGCTCTAGGCGCTATACAGGCAATCGAAGGAGCCGGATTAACCCCCGGCAAAGACGTAATCGTTGTTGGTTATGACGCAATACCTGACGCAGTACAAGCAATTAAAGAAGGCAAAATGTACGCTACAATAGCCCAATCACCATTCCTACAAGGATACTGGGGAATATACGCAGCATATTATGTAATAACCAAAGACTGGAAACCAGCAACAGACTGGATAAAAACACCAGTAGTAGTAGTAACTAAAGAAAACGTTGAAACATTCGAATCACAAGTAAAAACACCACAACCTCTACCCGGAGCCCCAACCTCATAACAAAAATAGTTTTTTAATCAATAACAATCATCCCCTATCATCCTCACCCTCCCAACCAATCCATACCACCTATTATTCAAACATCTAATTCATTAAACCAGCCACTAATACCCCCTATCTATAATACCGAATTCA
This sequence comes from Desulfurococcales archaeon, assembly GCA_027064845.1. GTDB lineage: Archaea > Thermoproteota > Thermoprotei_A > Sulfolobales > Desulfurococcaceae > JAGHDU01. The sequence continues at coordinate 10,269 of JAMOPC010000214.1, forward strand.
TCAAAGTTCCTAACCAATAGTCCCCGGACACACCCATTACTAGCAAGATTATAAGTATAGTCTGCTCATGCAGTATCAATACTCAATATCACGATTTTTTCAGCATACTTAGAGCGTTCATTAGCCATTGTACCATCATTCATTATAATGTATAGGAGTAAAGAAAAACAACTAATTATAACAAATACTAATACTCCTAAAGAAAATACTAACTGTACATATATACCAAAATATTATCCAAAGATGGCCTTCAATAATATTATAAATGTTTTCATCATAACACCGAATAAACATATCAGGTTTACAAAATTTGCATAGAAATTTTAATAATAAGAAATATGAAACAACCTAAGGTTAAGCGAAACCACTAGCAATAACGCATTTATAGGGAACGAGTAATCAACTAGAATCAGTGCTTCGTCTTCCTGCTCTATTTCTGTGGCTAAAAGCACTTGACAGAAATTAAGAATACAATCCAATATATGAACATGCCTAACTTAAGAATACCTTAGTATTTTCCATATAAAACTCTTTTATTACAAAGCGATGTGTAAACAAAAATCTATTTTTATGGGATTTATAAAATATACAAATACATAAAACAATTAAGTATAATATGCGCTTATTAAAGGAACAACAAATAAATATGTTCCTTTACCTAAAATTACTCAAAATCCATAATTATTATTTCCCGATACTACTAGGTTCTTTTAATTTTCTTTTCAGTCTCCTTTTTCTCTTTACTCTCTTCCTCATTAAGCTCTTTCTCAAGCTTCTTAAGCTCGTCTTCAAGCTCTTTCTCAATCTCCTCAATTGGCTTAGGAGGTGGAGTTGTAGCTAATGTATAGCCGATCCATCCTAATATACCAAAAACTCCAATTACAGCTACTGTGCCCGTAAGCTTCAGCAATAATATATCAAGACCTTTCCATAACGGGAACCATACAAGCCAAACATATACAATAATAACAAATATTGAAACAATAAGGAGCCCACATCCGATCAATTGATCCCTACTCATAACAGCCACCACACGTAACGTTCGGAACTCGCACAAATATAATAATATCTTAAATAATAAAAATCTTATCAAATATTTCCTAATTAATTATCGTTTCCTAATTCTAGAATAAAACTCATTTATAAGCCTATAAAATCTCAATGATAAAAATCTCAGCGTATGATGTCTGCATTTTTTCATTAGACCATAAAACATATCTATTACAATCCATAAATCAGTTAATCAAATTATTCAAAAGAAAGCATCTTTAAAGAAACTTCACGCCTTTACAATTTTTCACTATACCTGGACATATTCATTTATAGTAAATTTTTGGAAGAATTCATTTATACATATGTTTAGAGGCAATATACATTGACAATAAAATCAGAAAAGCCCCAACTATTTGATTAAAAGTCATTATTTCTCCTAAGGCGAAGTAGGAGAATATTGATGCAAAAACAGGTTCTAATAAGAAGATAATAGCTGTTACCTCGGGCCTGATCTTTTTCTGCCCATAGACTTGTAGTGAGAAAGCACCAATATTACAGACTAAAGCTAAGTAAACAAGCAGTAAAACAACATCGATCCTTACGAATACATCCTGAATACTACTATTAACTATGTCAGGTATAGCGAATAACATTGTAGGTAAAAACATAAAGTATATGAAGACAAGGGGATCACAATCTGAGTATTTATCGACTGCAAGTATTTGGAGAGCCCACATAATTGCTCCAAGCAATACTAGGAAATCACCTATTCTACTCTGAATAGAAACAATGGAATCTGTAGGCATTGTTAAGAAGTATAAGCCGAGAATACTAGTTAATAAGCTTAGTAAGAGTTCTTTAGAATACCTCTTATAAAGAATACCTGTGATAACGTGGACAAATAATACGTTTAAACCAGTTATGAAAGCAGAATTACTAGCAGTAGTATATCTTGTACCCCATGCTTGTAGCCAGAGACCCAGAGAATAAAATACTCCTGCCAATAAACCTCCCTTTAAACACCTAAGACTAAAACCCTTCCTAGAAACAAACCATATAATATAGGGTATTAGGAAAACTATGGAGAAGAACCCGCGAACCCATGTATAGGAGTACTCACTAATAATGTTCATCAAGTACTTTATAGCAGGGAAACTACTACCCCAGAAAACCACAGTACCAATTAATGCCAATAAATACTTGTATTCCCGCAACCATTCATCCTCGGAGCAATTATTCGCACAAA
>JAMOPC010000215.1 GCA_027064845.1 Desulfurococcales archaeon
GTTAGGTAACCTACGCCTTGCACCTTCATAATATATGAGAGCATTTCCCCATTTCAGACGAGTTATTCTTTTAAGCTTCTTAACTGGGAGAGGTGGTGGGGGTTCATGGTTTGGTGGAAACCCTTTTCCAGGCTCTGGTAGATCTCTTAGAACATCAATAACTCTTATTCTCTTAGATATTTTCTTTGGTTTCAACCGTATGTTTGATACAAATACTCTTACTCTATGACTAGGGGAGCCATAGTCTTCTGCTTTGAGCACATTGAAATAGATCTTCTTATAACCTATTCTACGGAATTCTGCTCTGAGAGCTTGTTCTAATCCATTATCCATTATAGCAGGCACATTCTCCATTATGAAGATCTTTGGTTTTATTATCCCGACTAAGCGTATATAGTGAAGCGTTAATTGACCTATAGGGTCTTTATATAATCTATCAATAGGATTTTTCTCGCGCCTAGGATTAGCTCCTGTAAAAGGTTCACAAGGAGGGCTTCCAATAACCATATCTATGCTTGATAGGTCGCCGAGAATTTCTTCTAGTGTATATTTTGTTACCTCCTTTATGTCTTCTAATAATACTGTTGCTGATGGAAAATTAGCTTTAAATGTCTGGGCGGCGGGACGGAAATTATCTATTGCTAAAACAAGCTCATATTTACCCACTAAGTTAAACCCCTCAGAAAACCCACCAGCTCCGCAGAAGAAGTCTATGTATTTTATTCTACTCATCTCTATAATGCCCCTAGTTTTGAGAGCTCTTCATCTATTTCTCTTATTTTTTCTTCGAGGAACTTTATTATGCCAGAGTTATCAAATTCTATAAGCTGGCCACCATCATAGGGACATGTGAATTCGTAATCAAATGCTTCGTCCAGCGTATATCGCCTGCCACACACTGAGCATAAGAGAAAGGTGTTTTCTTTTTCATAGTTTAACCGTATTTGTAGTTTTTCACGTGTTTTCTTAAGCCTATTGATAAGGATTCCCTCGATCTGGTCTAGGTTTAGTGTCCATAAATGATATGTTTTATCACCTATCTTCCCCGTTTTATAGCCCAGTATTGCTTCATCTGCTAGTTTTTGGAGAATTTTCCGGGCTTCATTAGATTTTATACCTATTTCTTTTCCGAGAGTTTCTTCAGCAACTACTCCGTTTGACTCAACGATATATTCAAGAACTTTCCTAGCTGTCGGTCCATGCATTTTCTCTATAATATCCATGAGTGCTGATAAGAAGTATTTTTCTCTATCACTTAGTTTTAGTTTCTTCTCTGCTTTTTTCTCTTTTTTCCTCCTTCTTGGCAACAGTTATCACCTTCTTACCTCTCGGTGAGGGCACTATTATTAATTTCGCGTTTGGGAATGATAAATATAGTTCTTTTCCTTGATAATACCTGTCTAGAAATATTGCCAATGCCGCTACTTCTGAGTGTGGTTGATGACCAATAGCTACATTATAATCAGCGTGTTCGTAAAAGAATGGTGGTACTTTTTCTGCACCAACAACTACTAATATGTCTTTTTCAAGGCTTCTTATTTCATCTATTACATCATCTATGTGTAAGCCATACATTGTTAGATGTACTACTACTCCGCCTTTCTTTTTCCAGTTCAATACATATTTTCTAGAATCAACACCCATTTCAACGTGTAGTTTTCCACCCCATCTATCTTCAACTTTCCTAATAGTTTCCATTATTTTCTCATCTACTATGTCTCCAAGTATGAATCCATGCGCACCGAAAGCTCTAGCTACTAGTGCTACGTGAGAAGTTATTCTCTTATCTCTCTCAGGTCTATGCCCATATCTTAGCACATATATTTTTGTCAATACTCTTCCCTGCTATTACTTGTTTTATATACCATAGTAATTTCTCTACATTGATCTTCTTGGTTGCAGAAATAGGTATGATTACTTCATTGTTTTCCAAATGCTTTAAGATAATATTGATTTTTTCGTCAATACTGTCAACAAGGTCTATTTTATTTAGTGCTAATACTATGGGTTTTCCATGAATACCTATTTTTTCCAGTATTTTTCTTGTCTCTACTATTTCTTTAATAACCTGGTTTATATTCTTAGAGAAATCCACCACGTGGATAATGATGTTTGCGTCGATTATCTCCTCAAGTGTTGCATAGAATGACTCTATTATTTCTGGAGGTAGGTCTCTGATGAATCCAACTGTATCTGTGAATATCACTTTGTGACCTAGTATCTCTACTGCTCTAGATTTTGGAGAGAGGGTTGTGAATGGTTCTGGCCCTACGGGTTTGTTTAGGCGTGTTAGTGTGTTGAATAAAGTTGTTTTCCCAGCACATGTGTATCCAACTATTGCTACGTGTATGTAGCCTAGTTCTCTTCTCTTCTGCCTCCTCAAAGCTCTTGTTT
>JAMOPC010000216.1 GCA_027064845.1 Desulfurococcales archaeon
GAGGCCTCTAAATATCTCAACTGGAGGAAAGTATTTATTGAAACACCTTTAGCGAAGACAGAGGGGCTAGAGCCTGCTAAGCCAGTATATATAGTTGGAATATTAGGAGCCTCAATTCCCATGATTGAGGGTATATGGGATGCTATTCCATGGGCTGGCCTTGGCTTAATAGCTGCTAGGAGGAAAGAATACCCCGGAAAAGTAGAAGTTGAAGTATATTATGAGAGATTACCAGAGGATTTATCATTCTATACAGTACTACTGATCGATCCAATGCTTGCAACGGGTAAGACAATGGTTAGTGTAATTGAGCGTCTCAGAAAGAAGGGAGCTAGAGAAATAATAGTTTTGACGATTATTTCAAGCAAACAAGGAATTGAATATGTTTGGAAAAATGTTGGTAAGATACCTATTATAACGATAGCTGTCGACCCTATGCTTAATGATAAGTTCTTCATAGTTCCTGGACTAGGTGATGCTGGCGATAGAGGATTAGGGCATGACTATGTATCTGTAGATAAAATTCATTTGATGAAATAGGAATTACATAGAATAAGTCTTACCAAATAATCCGAACTTTATCGTAAGCCTTATTTTCTTATCTTTTACGAGTTCTGATAAACTGCTATATATCTTATATAATACGTCTTCGGGGTCATGGTCTAGTTCGTAAGAATACTTTTTTAGATCTAGTTTTAATGTAAATGTCTCGGCATCAATTCTATAATCTATATTCTTAATGATAAGACCATAATCCTTAAGAATTCGTGGTATAGATCCTAGTGCTAAACAGGTCACTCTATCTCCATTAAAAGATAAATGCTGTCTGTATTTTCTCTTATGACTAATGTTAACGATCACGTCTTTTTCAATTGGTATATTTTCACAAACCATTCCAGCAACGACATATGATAAGTCCTTAACAGACGGCAAATCGCTCATTTTGTTTAGATTAATGTTTACAATATAGTCTTTTCCAAACCTAACAATACTAACTGTATCTATTATGTATCCTAACTTAGTTAGTTCATTCGATATGAGGTACTCAAGTTGGCCTAAATCAGTTATTGTTATAGATTTAATGAGCTCTTCTCTTATTTTAGGCGGAATGTTCTGGGTTTTGCTAAGTGTTACTTCTCTTGTTTTCTCACCAATACTTATTCTTATTGTTTCACTTAAGCTAGGAGTTTTCTTCCCTAATTCTTTAAGTATTGGAGTGTTTTCTAGGAGTTTAACCGGGAATTTCTGGATCATTATTCTTTTAGGGATACTATCGTCTGAGAGCAGTTTAGTTAATTCTTCCAAGCATTTCTCCATGGATTTATTCTTTTGATCCTCATCTATACAATCAAGAACATTGTTACTATATGTGAACAATAATATTCTCTTCTTATTAGCTCCCTCAATGACTATATATAATGGGTTCTCTTTATCAAATCCCATTAATTCTTCTAACAATACTTTCCTAATATTAAGGATCTTAACTAATTCTGAGCTGAGAAGTACTTTGCCTCTAAATAATGGGTCTCTAAAAATACTGGTGGGCATGATGTGGGTCCTCCTACATAAAAACTATGTAGAAGAAGATATTATACTTAATTTGTCTCGTTATACTGTGTTAGGATAAATTTTAAGAAAAGATTATTTGTTTCCTAAGAGTCTATCAGCTATTTCCAGGACTTTCTCCCATATGGGTGTCTTTCTTAGCAATTCTATACTGCCTATTTTTTCGTCTATGTCTTTGACATATGGTATGTTGCCTAGATAGTTTATTTTTAGGCTTTCAGCTAGTTTTTGTAATTTGGGCTTATCAGACATATTTTCAACGAGTCCCGCTATCTTGTACTTGCCTTCTAATAGTATCTCTGCTAATTTTTCAACGCTCTTAATAGCTAGAGGACTTGGAGTCGCAACAATTACTACTTCAAGCTTGTCACCTAAGTATGTTAGTAGTTCTAAGTGTTCATCACCTATTCCCGGAGGCGTATCGATGAATAATGCATCTAATTCTCCCCATTGCGTGATTGCTAGTAACTCTCTGAAAGCATTAACTACTGCTTCTCCACGCATAGGGGTTGGGTTTTCCCTCGTAAAGATCGTTATAGATAAGTATTTTATTCCATGAACGAGTGGGGGAATTATTCCTTTTTCCTCAATGATTTCTTGCTCCCAAGGATTAATGCCAAGCACTATATGGGTTGATGGATTAGTAAAGTCAAGGTCTAATAATCCCGTCTTATATCCCATCGATGAACTTGTTAGGGCGAGTAATGTAGATATAATTGTTTTACCCACTCCACCTTTACTACTCATTATGGGATATATCTTCTTAACACTAGCTAACCTCTTAGGAATAACCAGTAGTCTTGGATCACTCATTATCATCACCTAAG
>JAMOPC010000217.1 GCA_027064845.1 Desulfurococcales archaeon
ATAGCCTGCAAAAACTAATCCCTCGCTAAAAATTATCCTAAGGTAATTAGTTTTTGTATATTCCTTTGTCAATCCTAATCTCTCTCTTAAAAAAGCCACGTATTTATTACTAATACTTGGTTCAACTATGCCCCTCACAACTGTGCTTCTAACCGACTTGAAATTAAACTTTGCAAGTTCATCAATATACTCATAGCTTGGTGAATAGGGATCATCTATTCCTATGAGAATACCAGCTTCAGTAATGTATCCAGCTCTTCTAATAATGGCTAGTAATGTTTCTTCACTCGTTCTAGCTAAACATATCTTAGAATAACATTTTAGCTCACTATCTTCAGAGTAATTATATGTTTCCAATAATGCTCTTAGCTCTGCTAAAGATAGTTTTTCATTACTACCAGATAATAAGAAGTATATTTGTTGTTTATTCATTTCTAACAACGCTAGCTAAGTAATTCAAATGCTTTACCCAGTACCTCGACGTATTCTATTATATTATCACTGTGTTTTATGCCTAGAGTGTTACCAAGAATAATTTTCTCGACACCAGCACCTTTGATTTTCTCTAATGCATTCCCAATCATTAATCCATGGGAAGCAGCAACCACTACTTTCCTAGCTCCTTGTTTCTTAACATGTTTCGTAGCTAATGCTATTGTTCCACCAGTACTTATAATATCATCTACTATTACCACGTCTCTCCCATGCACATTAAGTTCTTTGGGAGTCATTGATACTTCTCCTGTGATCCTGTCTCTTGATTTGATTAAGTAATCATATTCTAACCCATGTTTCACAGCAGCATACTCTACTCTCTTAAGAGCACCCTTATCAGGAGCAAGTATTATTGGGTTTTCAACATATTCTAAAGCTTTCTTAACCAAAATATCTGACACAAGAACGTTGATTGCACAACCATTGAAGCTTTTAAGAGACTGTGGATTATGGGCGTCTATTACTACTAATTGGTCAGCCCCCGCCTCCCTTATAGACTTAATAATTACTTCTGCTGAGACAGGCTCGCCTGGTAAGAATTGTTTATCTTGCCTAGAATATGCGAGATATGGAATAATCACTACTAATTTTCTTACAAAGGTTCTTCTTAATGCATCTATTAGAAATAGTGTTTCGATAAATGAATCATTTTGTCTAGGGTAAAGCGTATTTATGAGTACAATATCTTTACCGGTGATCTTCTCTGTATCAAGTATTCTAACATATTTTTCGCCGTCTGGGAACATTTTTTGAGTATAACTAACTATATCTAAACAATACTCTTTAATCACCTCTTCGTCTACTCTGTAGTTCTGCCCAATGATACAGTAAGGCTTCATATAGTTTCTCACCATTATTTCAGTTTCTTCTATTACTAAACTATTTTATTATGAATATAAGTGGTTATCTAGAATATCAATAATGGTGTAGTAAGATTATGTTTTTCATGATAAATGCTTTGGTGATGATACTTGGTCGTGGAATTTGATCCTAATAGACCGGGAGTAAAGCCTGCTATGTTTTGGGAAAGTATTGGTGATGGTAAGGTAAGGTGTAACTTATGTCATAGGAGATGCATTATTGTTCCTGGAGCATATGGTGCTTGTGGTGTTAGGTATAATCATAACGGTACTCTCTACACCCTTGTATATGGTTTACTTACAGCAGCGAATCCTGACCCTATTGAGAAGAAGCCATTAATGCATTTCAACCCAGGTAGTTGTGTATTCTCAATATCTACTGCTGGTTGTAATTTTTATTGTAGATTTTGTCAAAACTGGGTATTAAGCCAGTCAAGAAGAAAACAATTATTTGGTGAACCATATGAGCCTGAAGAAGTAGTTAAGCTAGCTTTATCAAATGGTTGCCAAGGCATAAGCTACACCTATAACGAACCCACTGTCTTCTACGAATTTATGTATGATACGGCAAAGATAGCTAAGAAACATGGATTATTCAATACAATGGTTACTAATGGATACATTACTCCCGAAGCAATCAGAGAACTAGCTCCATACATGGATGCTGTTACAGTTGATTTCAAGGGCGGGGGCAATAAGGAGTTTTACCGTAAATTCATGGGAGTAATTGATCCTGACCCAATATTTGAGTCATTATTAGAGATGAAGAAAGCCGGGTGGTGGATCGAGATCACGAACTTAGTAGTACCCATTTATGGTGACAAAGAAGAAGATATACGTAGACTAGCGAGATGGATAATCGATAACCTGGGAGATGAAACTCCCTTCCACCTATTAAGGTTTCATCCAGATTACCTTATGCAAGACGTTCCACCTACACCTATAGAGACTCTAGAAAAGCTAGCAGAAGTAGCCATCAGGGAAGGATTAAAACACGTTTATTTAGGAAACATATGGGGTCA
>JAMOPC010000218.1 GCA_027064845.1 Desulfurococcales archaeon
TTTCTAAAGCTGGTGCTAATATTCTATCTTTAAGTGAAGAAAAGATGACATTAAATGATATATACAATGAGTTATGGAGGCGTTTAAGATGGGAGGAGCAGGAATAATCATAGCTAAAGAGTTAGTACATATAGTAAAGAATAAGTCGCTTTTAGCTCAGCTTATTTTTATTCTAGTCTTCTCCGTTGCATTTCCTCAGATCTTTGCTTATTCGATGATTAATTATGAGCGTATTACTCCGCAAAAGGTGTTTACGTTAATTGAGCTTGGTAAGTATTATCCATTAATGATAGGCGTGCTTTTCGCAGCTATTTTAGCTGGTGAAAGCTTCGCTGGTGAAAGAGAAAGAAAAACTATAGAAATACTAGCGGCAACGCCTCTCAGTGCTAAATCAATATTTATAGGTAAGTTGCTATTCTCAATATTTATAGCACTACTCTTAGAAATCCCTACATTCATGAGTTTTACATGTGCCGTTTACCACTTAAAAGATGCTGTACAATTAAACATAGAGTTCCCTACTTCAACGTATCTTTTAGCATGCACCCTCTCATCATGGTCTCTCACAATCCTAGTAACAACGGTTGTCATTACTGCTTCTCTACTTGTTAAAACAAAGGCTGCTGCATCAACATTCGCATTTACCGTATTACTACCCATAGCATTACTTATAACTGCTGTATCTCTATACAATATAACAATAAGTGACGAGTTAATCATAACTATATCAGTACTATTCTTAATAGTATCAGTCATTGTATTATTATTGATGCTCAAACATATAAGCAAAGAACTAATGATCTTAGGGCTGAGAAAATAGCGGGAGCATTTTTACAGATATTGATGTATTTACCGAAATTAAAATCACTGATCAAGGTACTATGGAAGTAACAAACGACCCATGTAGAGGTATTTGTGTTATATGTCTATAGAATCTAGAGGAAGTAAAGACGGTATTGAACTATGATATTAACACAGCTATATTTATCGGCGACAGAATCATTAGAAACATTTACATATGGTTTTCAACAATAGAGGATAATTTGTCAAAGTCAATTTTATCAAATAACAATAATATGCAATTAGGGAAACATTATGTATTGTATATAGTTCTCTATAATTTTACACTATCTTTTGGTAAATCTAATATGAATCAAAACCTCATCAACACAATATTTAGTGAGATTACAGATCATAAAGCAATTACATAAATCCTTATCATAAACATGCTGTAATCAATAAAATACCTAGTTTTAGAGCATGATAGAAAATAAAAATTTGACTTATAATAATGTATTAGATCATTACTACAATTATAGTTCCAATGAACTTCTACACTATAATATTCATTAATGGTATATTATCAAGACAAAATTTACGAAACTCCCTATTAGAAACTTATGTTAGTGATAAGAAAATCTTGGAAGACGCTTTTTATGATATTAATAACTTTAGCCGTGATAGTTTAGTTCATTACTAGGGCTTCCTGAAAGGCTTCTCTGGATGTAATGTTTAACCAGATTTGATAGAATGTAATATGTTATTAGTGCTACTATGCCATCAATACCTAAGATCACTGCCTCATCCGTGCAAATCACTGAATTCCCAGATGATAGAAGGGCAAACATCCAAAAGCTCAGCCACAATAATGTTATGGAGACCAATATGGCTTTAGATGGACTTATTTTTGTTAATCGCATTATCAAGTATACTATAAATGCTAAAATTATTCCCCATAATGTATCAGTTATAATAAATGCTAGTAGATTATGAAGTGTTAATGGAACTCGATCAGGATAGAGTATCCCAAGTATTGGATATAGAAATCCCGTATAACCGAGATTTACAGAAACTATAGATAAAAACAACAATTTTTTAAGTAACGCCACTTACCTCACCCCTATACAAGTAATTCCATAGATCATAGTATTTTTAGTACCGATGACGAACATATCAACATAGAATGACTAGAGTAAAAAATAACAGCAAGAACCAATATATAAAACGGCTATGAAAGCACTCTTTTGTAAACACGTATTAAAGAAACCATCTTACAATTATGATTTAGTAGGTAGAATAAGAAAAGACCATTGCAAAAATGCTCATTTATATTTAGCTACTTTAAGAGAATCTATGTTAGGTAAACATAGTATGGATATCGTTGTATATTTGCCATGCTTTATTCCTTATACGTTCACTAAAGCCTATGGCTTCGTAACCTATAGGTGTTCCGTCTTCTAATACTATACAACTGATCTGGTCAATAGTTTTCTCACACCGGATCGTTGGTGCCAGACCTAGTGTTTCCGCCTCCTTTAGGCTTAGTCCTACTCTTATTACATGTGCTCCTCCTATATTT
>JAMOPC010000219.1 GCA_027064845.1 Desulfurococcales archaeon
ACTAATAATTCGTTCTTCTTATAGTCTTCTCCTTTACGGGAAACATTTGCATACATTGGGACTGCTTTATATATTTCTACAAAGTCGTTGATTCTATGTGTGTCCTCGTACATCACGACAGCATCGGCACCTGCTGGTAGAGGGGCTCCAGTAGTAATCTCTACTGCTTCGTTTTCTCCTACAGAGTATTTTTCAGGTTTGTCTCCTGGCCTTATAATGCCCTTAACTCTTAGTATGGCTGGGTTTAGAGGCGATGATCCTGTTGTATCAATGCTTCTCACAGCATATCCGTCAACAGCTGATCTATCGTAGGCTGGGGCATCGTATAAGGCATATATATCCTCAGCTAATACATGATTAAGAGCACTATATATATCAACGAGCTTCGTTAATAGCTCTAGTCTTGCTTTCTCCAATACTAGTTTGACCGCTTCATCCACACTTATTAGTTTGCCCAAATATTTTGGCTTACTCATAGCTATTCATCTCTTTCCCAACAATTTTGTCTATCAAGGGTTTTTCACCATATACTTCTGCCGCAGTAATTATTTTTATTTTGTATTTCTCAGCATATCTAAACACTTCCGAAACTAGTTTTCTCCACCTAGGATCTCTTAATAAGTGATGATCATAAATAATAAGCTCTGGTTTCGAATCGATAATTACCTTAGCATTATCTATTGCTCTATTGAGATTAATTCTGTTAAACATGTATGGGAAAAGATAGGTTGGAGGACCATCAAGAATTACTATATCTGGGTTCTTATCCGCTATGAATACTGCATAATCTTCTATGATCGGCCCCATAACATCGCTTGTGTAAAACAGTTTGTAGTCCTTAGATTCTATAAATACTGGCGTGATCCAACCAGTTTTATCATATTCTATTCCGTGAAACCATGGTTTAAGGATCTGTATACTCAATCTTCCGATCTTAAGCTTTCTGCCATCGCCCCAATAGATCCTTGTATTATCTGGTAATACTATGTTTTCCTTTATCCACATATCGTTCCTCCATTTTGACACAAGTCTATTAAACCACTTCTTGCCCTTTAGGAGTAATTCTCTTCTCCTATTAGCGTAGTCTCCATAATTTCTTTTATGAATATATACAAGATCCTTCACAGGGTCTGGAAATTTCTTCTGCCTTGGCTTAACTAAAAATTCATCTAGTTTTAACCCGTACTGCTCTAATAATATAGTTAAGAAGAGTCTTGCTCTGTCCCATTGGCTATTATTAATATATTTATTAGGATTTTTCATGTAAAGGGCTTTGCCAGCATATATATTGTTTCCTTTCAAACCTGGATCGTTTGGTAGGATGTGGTGATCGTAGTGATAATGAGTTATGATAATTATCTTCGACTTAGAAGCGTATTCCATGATTTTGTCAACTGCTTTCTGTCTTAATAATCTCTTCGTATCAGGATCCAGAGGATAACTTGGCTGCATAGCTGCAGCTCCAGGATCAATCAATAATAGTCCATCCCCAGTATCTATCGCCACAGAGGATGATTTAGCTCCCATGCTATCAAACCATATGATGTAAATACCTCTTTCTATTAATTCTCCGTAAATACTATTGTTCAACAACCCGCATATACCCTAAACCCAGTTTTTAGAATATGATTTATTTTCCTCGGTAAAAACCAAGGCATTTCTGGTGTTTCTTTTTCCATAGAGCCTTATATGAAATTATATTATATGAAGCTATGCATTAGCTATGACTCTACTTAGAATATTATGGAACTTTTCTTCGTCAATTAGCTCATTTACTAACTTAACTTGTCTAATTAGCTTACAATATATTGGTTTAAACTTGTTAATGTTCTCCATATAATGATTCTTGAACCAGTAATTCTCTATTGGTAATAGTGTGTAAAGTGTCCTTCTCCAAGATTCGAGTAATAGGGGTTTATTTCCCATATATTCCGCTGCTGTCATGACATTTCCATATATGTTTCTAATGCTTTGTATCCAGTAATATCCTTTATCACACCTGTTGATATGATGATCAATTATAACTATGTCTGTATATTTCAGCATTGATTCTAGAATATGCCTAGCTTTATCTAATAAGATTTTGACTAAATTATTATCATGTATATAACGATATATTGGAGGACCATCCGATATTATGATCTTGGGTTTTAATTCTCTAACAACATCTATTATCCTGTCTACTAGAAGACCCGTATCACTCAAGTGCATAAATGGTTTATTTGTCTCAACATAGACTATGTACACGGACGACAGACTATATCCATGAGGATAAGGACCATATATCCTAAGAGGACCTATATATAATCTGGTCCGATTGATCGTTATAAGGTTTTCACGATACAGTTCATGTATCTTCGTTAGTCTTATCCTCTCCTTCATATTGAGAAGCTTGTATGGAGGAGCTATGATTGTTTTCTTCGAAATATGGTTAAGTGCATAGAGGTCTAGTTGGAACGGATTAGCATTATATAGAGGTACATGATCGCCATGCATGTGTGTAAATACAATATACTTTGCTTTAGCCCAAAGACTAATAATTTTCCTGCGAATAAGGTCTCCAGCAACAGCTTGTACTGGATGAGGATGTAACTTCCACCTAGTAAAACCTAGTGCAACTCCTGGATCAATTAATATGCCTTCACCATCAACCTCAACATAACACGATAAACCACGCACACCAAGGCTCTCAGTACCAAGGATCCTTAAATCCCACATCATAGGTCCCGCAAGTCCCCAAAACACTAATGGTTTTAGACAAAATTATAAAATATTTTATCGATACAAGGTAATACTGAATTTTGTTATAGTCATAAAAATCACAATAAATTTCCAAACATTGTGTTCAGCCTTCCTCGTACTACCTAGAGGTAATCCTCAATAAGGGTATTGACACATATCTAATTTCTATAGGTGATGCTGACTTGGCCAAAATAGCGTTTTTCGAATTGGAAGGATGGGAAAAGGAAATTATAGAGAAGAATCTTCAAGGACATGAACTTATACTCCTTAACGAAAAATTGTCTGACACAATAATTGATAAGGTAAAAGATGCTGAGATAATAAGTGTATTTATTTACTCACGTATAACGAGCGACATATTGGAAAAACTACCTAGTCTTAAGGCTATTGTAACCCGCTCTACAGGATACGATCATATTGACATAGAAGCTTGTCGTAAAAAAGGTATCCATGTTTACAATATTCCTGATTACGGTTCAAATACTGTAGCAGAGTTTACATTCCTACTTATATTGGCATTGTACAGAAGATTTAGAGAAATATTATCCAGTGAGTGGATAGACGCCATTAGGACTCGCGGATATGAGTTGCAAGGGAAGACTATAGGAGTCATAGGTACTGGTAGAATCGGGAGCCGTGTAGTGAAGCTAGCTCACGCGTTTGGAATGAAAATTCTAGCATACGATCTATATCCCAGGAAAGAACTTATTGAAAAATATAATGTAAAATACGTAGATCTCGAGACCTTGCTTAGAGAATCCGATATTATAACATTACATTTACCACTAACAAAAGAAACTTATCATTTAATTAATAGACAAAATATTAAACTTGTAAAAAAAGGAGCTATTCTAGTAAATACAGCAAGAGGAGCACTAGTAGAGACTGAGGCAATAATAGAAGCACTAGATAAAGGAATACTTGGAGGAGTAGCTCTCGATGTATTTGAGGGAGAACACGTACTAAAAGAAGAAATAGACATCGTCTACGGGAAAAAACAATATAGTATAGAAGAATTAAAGAAAGGCCTAGAAGCACACATACTAATGAAATACCCTAACGTCATTATAACACCACACATAGCATACAACACATGGGAAGCAGTACATAGAATCCTAGATCAAACAATAGAAACAATAAAACAAATCCTAAAGGGACAACAACCAAAGAATAAGGTAGTTTAAAGAGAAATAATGATAGAAATAATGATATAGTAATTTTTGCTATAAACAATTATAAATAATCTTTTGCTTATCTAAATTACTATATCATAAAACAATAGACAATATAATGATTTAATCCTAGGGTTATAAGTGAATTAGGATTAATAAGGTTGTAGAATTTATTTTATGAATAGAATAGGGGATGATAAACTGTTTTATTTGGGGAATATCTAGTGACAACTACTATTAAAATGAAGAAAATTAGAAAACCTTCGAGGATGCTTAGTGGAGTTAGTGTTGTAGCTGTGATGACGCATCCTCTTCCATGTCCTTTTAATTGTTATTATTGTCCTGGCGGTCCTGGATATAATGCTCCCAAAAGCTATTTCGGAAACGAACCTGCATTAAGAAGAGCTAGGAGAAACCAGTTTCATCCATATAAACAAGTATGGAACAGACTCATGCAGTATGAGTACCTTGGACAATTTCCTAGTAAGGTAGAAGTAATCGTTATGGGGGGAACATTTCTAAAAGCACCACAGAGGTATAAGGAATGGTTTATATCAATGATCTTTGAGGGACTTAATAGGTACCCGGATCCGGAGCCTCCAAGGAAATGGGAACTAGAAACAGCACAATTAAGAAACGAGACGGCTAGACACAGATGCGTAGGATTAACGATCGAGACTAGACCCGATGTAGGTTATGAAAAAGAAGCTGATGAAATGCTAAGATATGGGGCGACCCGTGTAGAGCTTGGTGTTCAATCAGTATATGATGATGTACTCATAAGGGTTAACAGAGGTCATGGTGTTAAAGAAACCATTAGGTCAACAAGAATATTAAAGGATGCTGGATTCAAGATAGTTTATCACATCATGCTTGGATTACCTGGGAGCGATCCCGATAGAGATATTGAAATGATGAAAGAAATATTCGAGAACCCAGATTATAGACCAGATATGCTTAAGATCTATCCAACGGAAGTTGTGGAAGGAACTGTGCTCTATGAATGGTGGAAAAAGGGACTGTATAAACCATATGATGACGAGACAGCTATTGAAGTGATCTCCGAGATGTATAGGTATATACCTAAATATGTTAGAGTTATGAGGATAAGAAGAGATATACCTGCACCAGAAGTAGTTGCTGGAACAAAGAAATCTAATCTCAGAGAATATGTTGAGAAGAGGTGTTTGGAGAAAGGAATAAGGATCAGAGAAATAAGGTTTAGAGAAGTAGGACTCCAAGCATGGAAATATGGCAAAACACCTGATCCCAAATACATAGAGATCACTAGGACAACATATGAAGCAAGTATGGGTATAGAAGAATTTCTTGCAGTAGAAGATGTTAAGAACGATATAATTATCGGCTTTATCAGAATGAGGATTCCCAGTGAAAAAGCACATAGGTCGGAAGTAGATGAAAAAACAGCTATTATTAGAGAGCTCCATGTATATGGTCCGGAACTACCGGTTGGACTTAGGGGTGAGTCTTGGCAACACAAGGGCTGGGGCTATAAATTATTGAAAGAAGCAGAGAGAATAGCTGTTGAAGAATATGATGTTAGAAAAATGCTTGTACTATCTGGAATAGGTGTTAGAGAGTACTATAGAAAATATGGCTATTATAGACCTCCAAATAGTCCCTATATGCATAAGATGCTAAAATAAATATTTTAAAATAAAATCTCGTATTCAGCTAATAATGTCACAGGAAAACTATTGTTTAAGAAGATCTCTTTATAGCAACAAGAATTAGATTTCTAGTGATATTTGGTGAAGAAGGATTCTGGATCAAATAATCGTATTCCAGGACAGAAAAACCAGCAACTGAAATCTCTTCTACAAGTTCATTTAGATCATATATATGGTAATACCTCTCACCCCATTTATCTTTAATAATAATATCGCCTCTACCTACTTCTTTAACTAAGTATTTCTTTCTCAAAACACTAAGTTCCGGTAGCCAAACAGTTATTATTAATATTCCCTTATCTTTGAGTATCCTCCATATGTTTCTCAATAAGTATGCTCTACATTCCTTCCCAGGTATATTATGGAGAAATGCTTGCAAATACACAGTATCAAAATAATTATTATTAAAGGGAAGCGTCAACGCATCAGCTAATATCTTTACTAAGTTTTTATCATTTTCTATTTCTTCTAGCACTTCTTTAACCATATCTAATAATACGAGTTGCGTAATGTTTCTCCTATTGAAAAAATAATATCTTGTTGTAGACGCATAACCGCAGCCCATATCAAGCACTTTTCCTCTAAGGTATTTGTCTATAAGATAATGTATCCACGGAGTTCTTCTATAGTATTTTCCTCGCTTCGTAAACCACTCTAAATTCATTCTGAAAAGTTTACCATACTTTGTCCAACAATACTCATCATTAACAATACTAGCTTCTATGTGGGCTCACCTAATAAACTGGTTCTAACAGCAAGGACTCCTTTGAGATTCATTATTTCATTGACTAAGTTCCTGATCTTCCTCGAATCTCCTTTAACCACAACTACTTGTAAACACTTATCACTACTTAGATGAACATGCAAGGAGGTTACGATTTCTTCGATATATTTGTGCTGTATATCTGTTAGTTTTTCATCAACGTTTCCTATATCGTGATTATATATGATCGTTATAACTCCTACCACTCTGCCTTCAGTTCTCCATTTATGTTCTGAAATGAACAACTGTAAAGCTTCTTGGATAAGCTTTGATCTACTTGATACTCCTATTTGCTTTGATAATTCTTCTAATTCTTTTGCTAGATCCCCTGGTATGTAGACACCGAATTTTATTGACTTAGTCATTACTTATCAACTCTATACATAGATAAAGTATGTAAAATGCTTTAAGGCTTAAAACTGACAAAGACTTCGCCTTTTCTAGTAATATAGCCTATCAGCATGGCTTCGGTATTATATGCCCATCCAATTTCTCCATCTTTACTGACTGCTATAAAGCCCATTGTATCCTTTCCCACTAATTCATTTGCACGACTAATTACTTCGTTAACAGCTTCTCTAAATTTCTTGCCTTGTCGTATTAGTTCTGAGAGCATTTTACACGGCATAGTTTTTATGATCATTTCTCCGAACCCAGTAGCACTACAAGCAACGTTTTCATCAGCATAAAAACCCGCACCAGGTATTGGAGAGTCACCGATTCTTCCTGGAAGCTTAAAGATAACTCCCCCGGTGCTTACAGCTGTCGCCAATATTCCGTTATCATCCACAGCTACAGCACCAACAGTATCAGAGGTATCAATTATTCTCTTCACAGCTTCAAGGTAATCCTTATTGTTCTCGACAAATCTCCATATACCTCTCCAGAACTTGTTACGGATCTCTCCTTTGAACAGTTTCAGGAGACCCTCATAGTATCTCTCCATTACATGCTTAGGTGGTGGAGGAAGTATTGGCAGGTTTTTAGCTACAGCTAATTCGTCTGCTCCGTATCCCCCAATTATTACGTGTGGAGTCTCTTCAGCAACAATCCTAGCAAGTACTACAGGGTTCTTTGTCTTAGTAACTCCTGCTACAGCTCCAAGTAATCCATTAGAAGCCATAACTCCTGCATCTAGTGTTCTATTACCAAGAATATCGGGTACGCTTCCAACACCTGCGTTGAGATATCCTGAATCCTCCATACATTTAACAGCATAAACAACTGCTTCAACAGAACTATTTTCTTTAACCAATACATTCCATGCCTCAATAGTACATTTCTTCATTGTCTCAAGCGCTTTATCCCTGACCTTTGAAGCTCTCCAACTACCAGCGCCGCCGTGGAGGATAAGGGCTTTAACCATGAATTATCACCACATAATATTAGTGCAGAACCCGTATTCGCGCCCATTAATTATCTAAAACTAAATACTAGGATAATAACCAATCGGTGAATAGAAATGAATAGTATTGAACAAACAATTTCCGGGTTAGAAAAGCTTATCACAATGATAAGGTTCGAGAAAGAGAAAATCCTTCCACACATTATTCCGGGAATTATGCTCTTCATATCATTACCTGCTTATGCATCAGTTCTATACAATATTTATCTAGGAAACAATGATTTCACAAGCCTTTGGTATACAAGACTAGCCACACTATATGTTGGATACATATTATCATCAGCTTACTCAGCATATAGAATATATAAGCTACTACATAGACACCTCGTCGACAGTGGAATAACAAGTTATTATTGGCTAAAGAAAATTAATGACATAGACTCGATCATCAAACTCTACAAAACAGGATTGTTCAAACGAGAATTATCTTCGCCTATAACAGTCTTCTTAATAACATTATTTAGCGGGGGCTTAGCTTACCCAATATTTCTATTCCTTGCTGAAAGAACCTTGAGAAACCATGCTTATGGAGAAGAATCAAAATTCATTAACAAGCCGATAACTAACACAATAGGAGTAGAACACGGATTACTTTTCTTAGCAGCAACTATACTAACCATAGGACTTTATCTAATATACTGGGGATACAGAATAATAAGTATTTATAATAAACACTTAGATATTATTCATGGAAACCACCCCGATCTACCGAAGATCAGATATGTTGTCGTGATCGGGCACGAAGAGGATATACCTATTCTATCACTAGGACTAGTTTTTGCTGGAATAGTCTTCTATGGTTTAGCAGGCCTATATGGTTTTCCATGTTATTTACCAAGTACAATAGGCTATGGAGCACTATTAGGCTATGTAGCTTTAAGTTATAGAAGGACTAGTTTTTCAAAACAAGTCCTGATAACCTATGGGTTCGTATACTTAGTTTTTCTTGCGACAACAGCTATAGGATTCATTAGTGCTCCAACATATGCTGACTTTTATGAAAAAGTAGGAAGACAACTATCAGAAATCTCATCTAATGATTTATCAGTATTATTGTCAACAATTTATCTTAATAATTTAGCAATATCGATAGTTTCAGTTTCACCATTAATAGGTGCTACATACCTAGGCTTAGGTCTTGGTAATTCAGGTCTTATATATGGAATTGCTTTAAGCATTAGTATACTTCACGGCGACTTCTCAAAGCTTTTATTGCCTATCATGCCCCATGCAATATTAGAACTACTTGCCTACTCGATATTTGTGGCGATATCTACGAGAATAATATGTGAAGAAACGAAAAAAACGATTACATGGCTATTGCTTGGTATAAGTGTTCTTCTATTTGCAGCTATTATTGAATCTTTCTTAATAATTGCATCATCTACTTCCTAGGCTCTATAACGACTATTTCATATTCGTTTATTTTATCAATTGGTATAATTAGATCATTTTTGTTCTCAACACATTCATAATCCGTGTTTAATAATGGAGAATAAGCTTTAATCTGTGATTCAACAATATTCTTCTTAATCCTTATCTCTATATTCCCTACAGGAATAACCTCACGGGCAGGATGAACGGCCTCGGTACTACTATATGGTGGTAAGGGTTGTTTTATTCTACCTATGCCCATAGCCATTATTCTCTGATTATACGTATGGTTTAATAAGTGAATTATGATTCTTTCTCCTTGTAAGAATATTGATGAATGAACTGTTTCTGGCGCATTAATCATTATATCGGGTTTTCCTGCAAGATACACGATAGAGTTTCTTATCAACGACCTATAGACTGGTAAACCTGTACGCCAATAATGTCTACCTAGTTGTCCGGAGAAGTAAATTGATCTCCCTTCACCATATCTGTTCTCTATTATTGCTGCTAGGCTAGTCAGAGATCCCAGTGCTGGTGGTGATCTGCCTAGGGTGTATTCATGACCCCAATTGGTGCTTGGAATACCTATTCTAGCTAATATGTTTCCAACAACATTATCTGTCATAGCATGCCAGCCCATGTTAGGAGTTGTTCTTGTGGCTATGAATTCGTAACTCATATCGCCCCAAAGGATCATTCGTTTATCTATTCCTTTGAACAAGGGGTGTTTCTTTCCTAGGTCTAATACGATATAGCTCCATGGACTGCGGAGTACACCAATGAATCTAGCACCAATTATTTCTGGATAGTAATAATCGTATCTTCTTATACAGTACTCGTCCCTAGTGGATGATAGATAAGTTGATAATATACTGCCTCCTTCTTTAACATATTTCCTAATAGCATCACCTATTGATGAATCCATACATACATGATTCGCCAAAATAATTGTTTTATACTTAGATAGGATACTTGGATCACTAGCATCTCTTTCAGCAATAAATTCTACAGGTAAATGCTCATGTACTAAGGCATAATACATTCCTCTTATTTCGTCTACATAACGTTCTGGATGCTCACGTCCATAATAATCTCTTGTCCTATTCGATACCACTATTCCAGCATATGTATATGGTTTAGTATTCTCTAAGTATTCTTCGATGCTTTCCAGCTCCTTATAGACCTCAGCTACTGCATCGAGTGCTGTTGGGTCTTGGATATAACTTATTGAGAACAAGAGTATCCATGGTGATCCTCCTCCCAAAACAGCTTCTCTTAACCCCTGTTTTATAGCGATGGGTGTTGATGACATTACCGTCCTGTATAAGTGGAAATAATTCCTACTACTCCAAACAGGTTTGCCTCCACTCATAGCTTTTGTTAACTTGGTCATCTCTATTATGAAGCCTGGTGGTTGATGATCTATTTCGCTACACTCAGCGAACACTACGTCTATATAGTCCCTGGCAAGCTCTACTACTCTATTGGTTCTACCTGCCCATCCGCCTGGATGACTATTATACATGAACAATACTTTTGGATTAATAGACTTGGAGACCTCATACAGTTCTTTTATTCTATGAACCACTACTCTGTATCTCCATTCCCAGAGCTCTCTCCATCTACTATCAGTCCAGTTCGGTTCTTTTGGCATATCATATCCATGTTCTTCTCTGAACCTTCTTCTACACCATTCACAATAGCATGCTCTCTCAACATCTGGTTGATACCTAAAGCTATCAAGAAAAACTCCATCAACTTCTAGGCCATGGGCTTCAATTATTTCTTTCTTCACGTGTTCTATGAATGGGCTATTAATACATAGCTGTGGCCATTCTGGCTCATAGTGTTCTTGATGAAACGGAACATGTTCTAAGAGAATGATCTCTCCATTCTTATTTATTTGAGCCCAATCACTATGTTTATGATACAAGTACTTATTAGCAGTGTGACCAACCATAACAATTACTTTGATCCCTCTCTTCTTCCCCTCTTTAACAGCTTCTCTGACAAGATCATCTACCATCTTAGGATGTCTTGGACCAACTTTTCCTCCCTCATAGAATGTTCTACCCCATGGATCTCTAGCAAATATTACCAGGACATTTGCATGCAAGCTTTCCGCTAAGTCTACAAGTTCCCTCCCAGTAATGAATGGAACGTATCTTCCATAACGGTCTTCTATGTTGAACTGAATAACTCTAACGGGTTTCTTCCACCACTCGGCCAAATAACCACCACTTGATAATGAACTTATTTTACAATCTATGTTGATTTGTAGTAAATCCCTATATAAAAATTATATAATTACTTCTGGATACGCAGGAGCTCTTCCGGAGGATTAATAGCTAATGCTAGTGCACCATATAATACAATATCCTCCCCTAATGAAGTTGTTTCTATCTTCGGTGGCTCAGTAATTATGTTCTTTAGAGCATATTTAACCATGGGTTCTTTCAATATATCGATATTATTGAGATAAACACTTCCACCAAGAGTGACTAGTTCTGGATCATAAGAATTAATAACACTTGCCAAACCAGCTCCAGACGCCTTAATTATTTTCTCAACAACATATTTTGCGAATATATCGTTTTCTCTATAATACTTGAATAGCTTTGGTGGAGTAAGTTCGCCTTTAAGGGATTCTTCATAACACTTCGTCTTGATCATATCCGGATTGTTTCTGGCTAGGATCATTGCAAGCCTCGGTATGTTTGCTCCTCCAGCAAATGCTTCCCAATGACCATATCCTCCACAACCACAAGGAATATCACTATCATAGTCAACTATTATGTGACCGATCTCATGTGCGTTTCCAAGCTTACCGATCAATAAGTGATCATCAACTATGATGCCTCCACCAACTCCTGTGCTCATAGTAATGTATACTATATTGGAGTAGTCCTTGCCTAATCCAAACATTTTCTCTCCCAAAACACCAGCAACTGCATCATTAAGAACATAAACCGGCTTCTTCAACCAATCCTCAAGCGGTTTCTTCAACTCAACGATCTCTATGTCAATATTAGTTGGATTAACCACTCTACCCATTCGTATATCTAGAGGCCCAATAGTACCAATACCTATACTCTCAACCCTATCAATAAATGAGCTAAAATTGCTAAGAATACACTCGTATATTTTCCTAGCAATTATTAGTGAGTCCCC
>JAMOPC010000220.1 GCA_027064845.1 Desulfurococcales archaeon
TTGGTGGGTCTCCGATAAAGTTTGCTATAAACACATTTGCTGGTTGATCATATAGTTCTTCTGGAACACCCATTTGCTGGACTTCTCCATTACGTAGAACCATTACTCGGTCTCCAACAGCAAATGCATCTGCCTGATCGTGTGTTACAAGGATAGTTGTTATTCCGAGCTTCTTCTGAATCTCCTTGACAAATTCTCTAGCAGTAACTCTTATTCTTGCATCTAAGTTGCTGAAAGGCTCGTCTAGTAATAGGACGTCTGGTTGTTTAACCAGTGCTCTAGCAACTGCTACTCTTTGTTGCTGACCACCACTCATATGCCCTGGCTTCCTGTTTAAAAGGTCAGCTATACCTAGAGCTTCTGCGACTTCTTTTACTCTCTTATCTATTTCCTCTTTCGGTAGTTTTTTGAGTTTGAGAGGGAAAGCAATGTTATCATATGCTGTCATGTGTGGATAGAGTGCCCAGTTCTGGAAAACCATTCCTATGTTTCTATCTCTAGGTTCGACGAATATTCCTTTATCTGCATCTACTACTACTTTGTCACCTATAGATACTCTTCCCTTAGTAGGGACTTCCAGGCCTGCAATAATTCTTAAAAGGGTTGTCTTACCCGATCCAGATGGCCCTAATATAACAAAGAATTCGCCAGGCTTGATCTCTACATTGATGTTCTTTAATGCTACTACTTTTGGCGGGAATATTTTCCAAATATTTTCTATCTTTACACCTTTAGCCATACGGGTTTCACCTCTTCATAGCCCATCCACGGAATCCTCTCATATAGTACTTGTTGAAGAAAGCATAGATTAAGAGCGGAGCTAGCATAGCTATTATTGATCCAGAACTTAGCAGTCCCCAGTCAACTTGATACTGACCCTTAAGTCTTGGAAGCATTTGTGTTACAACCATTTTGTTAGGGTCAAAGATGAGCATTAATGCGAAGAAGAAATCGTTCCAAACCCATGCAAATTGAAGAACTGCTGCAGATATTAGTCCAGGTATGGCTAGTGGTAAGACAACCATTCTAAATACTTGGAAATCGCTGGCTCCATCAACTCTTGCTGCTTCTTCGAGTTCTGCTGGGAGCAGTGAGAAATAGTTTCTAAGAAAGAACGTGATCCATGGAATACCCCATGATGAATGTACAAGTATGAGTCCTAGATAAGTATTGAGTAGATGCATGTCTTTGAGAAGGAAGAATATCGGTATTATAGTCATTTGTTGAGGAACAGCCATGAGGAATAATATTGTTGCGAATAAATACTTCTTAATGGGTAAGCTGAACCGAGCAAAACCATATGCTGTTAAAGCAGCAATTGTTATTGGGATTAATGTGCTGGGAACAGCTATTATAAATGAGTTGAGAAGACCTCTACCTAGTGAGAACATTGGATTGAATAATGCATCTATATAGTTTTTCAATGTAAACGTGAAAGGTGATAACGACCACCATCCATAAAGAACAACTTCTCTAAACGGTCTTATACTGGTCATGAATATTCCTATGAATGGGGTTATCCAAAGTATACCTATTATCCATGCAATTATGTTGAGTATCAATATTTTGAAAGGGGAGCCTATAAGACCTGTTCTCCTGAACCTATATAGTTTCTTCATACCTCTTTCTCACCCCTCAGGATCGACCTTATCCATAGGATTACTATTGGTATTACAATGATTGTTAGAATAGTGGCTACCGTTGCTGACATAGCATAATCTCCCAGCCTAGCGAAGTACTCGTACATGAGAAGAGCTAATACCATTGATGCACCACCAGGTCCTCCCTGAGTTGAGGCATATACTATGTCAAATATCTTGAGATCCCAGAGAATGGTCATCGCGACCACTGTGAGTGTTACTGGTCTGAGCATCGGTATTATTATCTTAAACAATATAGTCTTGAAATCAGCACCATCAACAATTGCTGCTTCAATAACTTCTCTCGGCAAAGAGGATAAACCAGCAGAATACATTGTGACAGTAAAACCTGACCAAAGCCAAACGGATCCAAGTATTAATGAGAACAAGGCTGTGTCCGGGTACATAGTCCATGATCGGGCTAGAAAACCTAAACCAAATAACCTCAATAAAATATTCACTACTCCTAGGTCCTTGTCGAAGCTAAACTGTATGAGTAAACCACCAACTATCATTGGTATAACCATTCCGAGGAAGATAAATGATCTAATAATACTTCCTCCTTTAACGTATTGAAGATATACTGCAAACAATATACCAATAATAACTGTGAGTGGTAGATGTATTATTATCCATATAATATTGTGAATTATAGCTCCCATTGGAAAGCTAAGTGTTTCAATACCCTCTGGGTTTA
>JAMOPC010000221.1 GCA_027064845.1 Desulfurococcales archaeon
GTTACAAGCTAGTAATGTCCCGCCTACTGCTAGTAGGGAAGATGTCGAGTTTATCTTGGAGCTTATAAATAGGATCTCTGGCAAAGTATTGGGTGTTGATGATAAAGTAAAAAGGCTGGCTGAGACCTGGAAGAAGGTCTTGTATAGGTCTAGACTTAGTGTTTATGAGGCTCGATTAATTACGTATTGGTTAAGGAAAATCGATAATAAATTAGAGGCAAAATAGTCTTCTTTATTCATGGGTAAATTATTGTTCCAGGGTTTTCTCCACTTAGTATTTTGAATATGTTCTCGGGTTGTTTATAATAGGTTATGTGGATTGTTATATTGCTTCTCTCAGCTATGTCTAGTGCTCTTATATCTATTAATGCATATTCCCCTGGTAATTGCTGTTGTTTCAGTATTTTCCTTAACTCTTCTATCTTGATCTTATCTATAGGTTTTGCATCTGGATATTTTTTCGGATCTTTATCGTATACTTTATCGACTGCTGAGAGATCTATTATTTCTTTAACACCTAGTGCTTCTGCTACTTCAAGTGCTACTGAGGCTGTTGATTGGCCGGGTATTAGTCCTCCGAGTACTACTATTTCATAGTTATTTCTTATTCTTAGTAGTTCTTCGAGTGTTCTTACTGGTTCAGGGTAGGCGTGTGGTTGTAACGATGATATTAGTAGATAGCTGTTTAGTCTTGAAGCCATTATGCCTATTGTGTCTAGCCAGTAGTTGGAGTTAACGGATAGTTTCTTTGCTTTATAGATGTATTCACGCGCTATTTTACCGCCTCCACATATTATGAATAATTTATGTTTCTTAATGAGTTGTTTAAATATCTCAATATATTTCCTTAATAGTTCGTCGTTGTCTGTGAATAGTTTACCGGTTATCTTGATTACTATTTCTTTATTCATTCTTCTCTGCACCCTCAAAAATATATAGGAATCCGTAGTTATAATTTAGACTTAGCTTTTAAAACATTTATTTAAACCATACGTGGTGCTAAGTGGTTTGTGTGGAATTATTGGAGTAGTTGTTTCCAATAAGAGTACACGTTATAGTCCTGGATCTATGGTTTTCCGTGGTTTGTTAAGGCTCGAGTATAGGGGATATGATTCCGCTGGTGTCGCCTCTATATGTGGTGACAAACTCGTTGTTTTAAAGGGTAAGGGGAGAATAATTGATCTTGAAAAGAGACTTGGTTTTTCGAAAATATGCGGCTCCGTGGTAATTGGTCATACTAGATGGGCGACTCATGGTGCACCTAGTGATATTAATGCGCATCCTCACACTGATTGCAGAGACTGGTTCGCGGTTGTTCATAATGGTATTATTCAGAACTACTCGGATTTAAAGAAGTCTCTGATTAGTAAGGGACACGTGTTTAAGAGTGATACTGATACAGAGGTTGTTCCACACCTTGTCGAGGACTATTATAAAGTTCTAAGAAACGTTTACAGTTCATTTAGGCAGGCTATAAGGGTTCTTGAGGGTAGTTATGCTTTATTACTGATATCCGTGCATGAGCCTGAAAAGATATTTTTCGCCAAAAAAGACAGCCCCCTCATTATTGGTTTGGGTAATGGTTTTAATGTCTTGGCTAGTGATATTCCAGCTATCTTGGAGTATACTAGGAGGATTATTACTGTTAGAGATGGATGGATTGGTTATGTAAGTGGTAATGACGTCTATATTGAAGACCTTGATGGAAACATTATTGATTGGAGAAGGTATGTTAGGATTATTGATTGGAGTATTAGTGATGCTGTAAAGGCTGGTTATCCACACTATATGTTGAAAGAGATACATGAGCAACCAAGGGCTTTGAAGGATACGTTTTATGGTATTAGTAGGGATGAAAACATTGACCGTGTCGTTGACCTGATTCTCGATGCTGAAAAAGTCTTTGTCACTGGAGCTGGTACTAGTTTTCATGCATCGTATTACTTTGCCTTGGTATCGAATATTTTGGCTGGGGTCATGGTTTATCCGTTCATAGCTAGTGAGTTTGAATCATACACTAGTGCTGTGGGTGAGGGTGATTTATTGATTGTTGTTAGCCAAAGCGGTGAGACAATGGATGCCTTGAAGGCTTTGAGAGCGTTTAAGAAGAGAGGTGCTAGGATAGTTGCTGTGAGCAATGTTGTTGATTCGGCTATTCCTCGCGAGAGCGATGTAGCTGTCTATACGAGGGCTGGGCCCGAGATAGGGGTTGCGGCTACGAAGACTTTTACTACACAAACTCTTGTTTTAGCATGGATTGCTGTATCCCTAGCTAAATCCTGTGGATGTATTGGTAATGATGAGGCTAGGGAATACATGGATCTACTTGGCGACTCTGCTAAAATAGCGTCAGAAACCATATCTGTCATAGAATATGCTGCGAAGAAACTATCTGAATGGCTCTATAGAGTTAAGAATGCTTATTACTTGAGCAGATGGATCGGTGTACCAGTTGCTATGGAGGGGGCTTTGAAGCTTAAGGAGATAGCTTACATACATGCAGAGTCTTATCCCGCCGGAGAATCTAAGCATGGACCAATAGCTCTTGTCGAAGAAGATTTTCCTGTTATCTTCATTGTTCCAAGCAATAGGGAGGTTGAAAAACTATTGCTTGGGAACATTAAGGAGATGAAGGCTAGGGGGGCCGTGATTATTGGCGTGGTTCCCGAAGACTCCAGTCTAGTAGATGAAATGGATTATGTTTTCAGTATCCCGAGAACTCATTGGTTAATAACCCCAATTACACATACCCCTCCACAACAATTACTAGCATATTACACAGCTGTTAGGAAAGGACTAGACCCTGACAAGCCCAGGAACTTGGCTAAAACAGTTACCGTTGAGTAGACCTTACAATATATATAGTTGTTCAGAGTAAAGATCCACTTAGTTAACCTGGTGATTAATCAAGTTGAAGAATATTATCCTCGCAGCTGGTAGGGCTAAGAGAGAACTAAGTGTTCTTATTCCTCCTGGGAAGAACAAGGTCTTGTTAAGAATACTTGGGAAACCAGTAATATATTATCCCCTACATAGCTTACAAGAAGCTTCTGGTAAAGAAACAATAATAGTGTATAGGAAAGGAGAAGAACAAGTAATCAAGGAAGCGGGAAACTATTCTAAATATTCAATAATACCTATCACACAAGAAGAAGGCAACACAATCAGAGAAGCCATACTTGCCGCGAGCAAGGAATTAGACAAAGAGAACTACTTCTTCCTAGTATTCGGCGACATAGTAATAGAGCCCGAACCACTAATAAGACTATACAATACACACCTAACTGAAGAACCTGACGCAACAATACTACTAATACCATATGACCCAGAATATGCTGAAACCTATGGAACAGCCACCATAGATGAAGAAGGATACCTCACAAAAACACTAACAAGTAAATCCATAGAAAAACCAAAATACATCATAGGAGGAGCATACATCTTGCCCAACCACATATTAGACCTCCTAGAGAAAAACCTGAGCCTACCAGAAGCGATAAACCAGTTAATACGAGAAGGTGCTAGGATAAAAACCATACTGTGGACAGGGACATGGATCGATATAGGTTATCCAACAGACCTGCTAGAAGCAGACTACACATTATTATCAATGATAAAATCAACGATGATCAGTGACAAAGCAGAAATAGAACCAACATCAACTATTATAGGACCAGTAATTATTGATGAAAACACCTACATAGATCACCACGTATTGATAAAAGGACCAGTATATATTGGTAAAAACAGTTTTATAGGGGCACATAGTTTCATAAGACAATACAGTGACATAAATAATAATGTAAGAATAGGAGCATATAACGAAGTAAAGAAATCAAACATACAACCATATACACTACTAGACAGTTATGTATATATAGCAGATTCAATAATTGGCGAAAACAGTATAATAGGAGCATATACAATTACGCTAAACGTATTAGAAGCAAAAATGAAAACACCAAGAGTAAGAAAACACTTAGTTAATCCACCAAAGAAAGAAATAGAAAAATTGGGCGCTATTATAGGATACAATACAAAAATAGGAACAAAAACAATAATATACCCAGGAAAGACAATAAAGCCAAAAACAATCATAGAACCAGATACAGTACTTAGATAAAAATAATTAACAGAAATCAAAATGATCCAAGGTATTACTGATCGATAGAGATCCTGTGATTCTGCCCTAGTTTAATCTAGGTATTTTTGTACTGAAATATTGGGATCCTTATCGATCAGTAATACTAATGAAAGATCTTACACAATATAATTAACCATAAAAGAATATAGGATCTTAAATAGTTTATTTGAATAAAGGAATATGTATTAAAATTAATAAAACTGTCTAATAAAATATATGGTATTACTGATCGAAAATGATCTAGGAGATCATTTATCGATATACCTAGATAAAACAAACCCGGCACCTGCCGATCAATTGATTTAATTAATACCTGTGAAAGATCTATACAATGAACATTATTTTCAATAATGTTTCAAGCTTTGAAAAATACTTATATTTCTAAGAAGTGTATTGATTTATATAAAAATATTTGATTCAAATCTTTGGGGCTTCTTTGTATTTACTGTAGTTGTTAATAGGTTTGTACTAAAGTATGTTATTTTATTACAAAGTTTTATTTAGAGAATATTTTTATGTTCCTTAAAACAGTTTTACTTGGTGATCGCTGTGTCGGGACGGGTGTCTGGATCGGGTGGTTAACTGCCCTCCTGGAAAGTTAATTGGTGATTAACTTCCCTATCATTTGCTATGATCAATTGATTAGTGTATTGAGGCAAGAAACAGTTATCATGTCAAGGTATTTTATTGTCTGCATCACGTGGATCCCTGTTTTTCTTCCACGATCCTTGCTTTTCTCCAAAATATGTATTGTGTGCTTGAACATTTTATAAAAGATAGTACAAATTATCAATTATTGTTAAAGAGTATGCCTGTTTCACTGGGGTTCATGGATGCTTGTACTGGATAAATATTTGTCTAAATGTGTCGAGAAGGGGTGGCGGTGCCTAGTAGTAGTTATTGGAGAAAACAATCTGGAGCTCAACAGTATAGGTGAGAATACCCTATGTATTAGCAAGTACGCTGATGAAACCCTGTTCGAGAAATACAGTGTGCCATGTAATAAGATAGTAAACTTCGCGGAAGCACATAAACTACTTGGAACAGAGTTTGACAATGTCGTATTATCACTACACGGTACAACGGGTTGGCCAGGAAACCTCTTAGCATTATCAACAGAATACGTTCACAAGGGAGGATACTACGTATTACTGGTTCCGGAGAAACTATTAGAGACACGATTTGGAAAATATTTCTACAACATAGTAACTAGGAGTGAAAATCACTTATTAATAATGAACAACGAGATAATAAGCCATAAGTACAAGAAGGAAAAACCAACGGAGCCTCCATCACCAACGATAACTAGTAGTGATAAATACATTAAGAAATTAGCCAAGCTCGCCAAGAATAATGAACAAGCTAAAGCACTAAAACTCCTACCAACCTTTCTATATAGTCGTAAATACAAGATGCTCCTACTACACGGGGACCGAGGCAGAGGAAAGAGCAGTATACTCGGATTATATGGAGCATATATATTAGCAAGAAACAGTGGAGTATTCACTATCACGTCAAGAAACCTTGAATCTATACAATCATTCTATAAAATGCTCACTAGAGGTCTCGAAGTTCTTGGAATAAACTATATTGTATATGAGAAAAATGGTTTAATCACAAGTGTGAGCACAGGGAAAAGCACAATAAGATATGTTAAGCCATGGAGGGTAGCAGGGACTAAACTTAATAAGCCACTCCTAGTGGATGAGGCAGCTGGCGTAGGAGTTGCAAGGATCCGTAGATGGTACAATAAGATAGGAAAGATCATAGCCTCAACCACGATACATGGATACGAGGGGAGTGGTAGAGTACTCCTAAAATACATAGATGAATTAATGAAGAAAACCATGACTATAAAACTAAGACTGCCGATAAGATACTATCCAAACGACCCACTCGAGAAAACCCTCTATAAACTATTCCACTTAGACGCAGAACCTCCAGAGATAAATTATGAAGAAATAAAGAATTATGAACCAGAATACTTGGAGATAAGCATAGATGAACTAGTAAATAACTACGAATTACTTAGAAAAACCTATGGATTACTCGTAACAGCTCATTACAGGAACGAGCCAGACGACCTAGTCCTTCTCCTAGACACTAATGTATTCAAAATAAGAGCCCTAATAGTAAAGGGACAAGTAATTGGAGTAGCACAGATAAGACCTGAAGACCTGGGAGAAGAAACTGAGAAAAATATTATTCATAAAATACTTGAAAGAATGTGTGTGACACAATATTATAAATTAAGAAAACATAAACTATGGAGAATCGTGAGAATAGCAATAACCCCTCCTCTACAGAGGAAAGGATATGGAACAATACTCCTTAAACACATAGAGGAAGAAGCAAGGAGAAACAACATAGATAGCATAGGAGCCATATTCTCCGGATTCCAGACAATCAGGTTCTGGATAAAAAACAACTATTATCCAATATACATTAGTCCAAGATACAATAAGGTAACTGGAGAGAAAAACATAGCAGTCATTAAGCCCCTCAACAAACTATCAGAGAAAATAACAGTGGCTGCAACCACTATTCTCTACCAGAAAATAAGGTATGCATCCTATATACTCTACAGAGACTTAGGAATAGAGAAAATAGACGAAATAATCAAATTCCTAGAAGAAAAACAAGTAAATAATTCATCAATAGAGCTTGACTGCCTCAGGCTAAGAAACTATAATGAAAATCCGAGTGAATACTATGAAGCAATAATAGATATCATTGTAAAACATATTAATAAGGCACAGCTCATTAACTTGCCGGAGAAAAACAGACGCTTAATAATAGCAAGGATCCTTCAAGGAAAAACAGTAACAGAAATATCAAGGATCACTAAGGAGAAGCCCGATACAATTATCAGAGAATTAAATAAATGCATACGGGAACTAGCAAAGCAGTTATTTGATACAATATGCAAATATTAGTCTTTATTTGGCTTCTTACCTTTATCTAAGCCTTCCAAACCCTCGATCTTAACCCTAAGAGGAGTCCTAAACCATACATCGTTCTGAATAAACGGTATCTCGATCCCATGCTCTGTCAAAGCCTTCTTCATAGCCCATAAAAGGTCTTTCATAACCTTATACGTTAGATCCCACCTAGAAGGAACCCATACCCTCACAAGAATATTAACCCCACTATCACCTAGCTCATATACGAAAATATCAGGCTCGGGCTCAACAAGTACTAGTGGATGTTTCTTCACGACATCGTATAAAACCTCATACGCTTTCTCAGCATCCTCCTTATAAGCAATGCCCACAACAAACTCTATTCTACGAACCCTAGTAGCATAATAATTACTGATCAATGATTCGAAAACAGTTCTATTAGGAATTCTTACTTTAACACCGTCAAAACCAACGATCTTCGTGGACATAACCGTTAGATCAGTGACCCATCCTTCAACATTACCTATCTTGACTAAATCACCTGGTTTAAATGGTTTCTCCCAGTAGATGAATAAGCCTGAAAAGAGATTAGCCGTAATGCTTTGGAGAGCGAAGCCGAGAATAATACCGATAATACCACCAGCAACCATAAAACCAGTCAAATCTATGCCTAAATACCCAAGCGCAGAAACACCAACAACAAATATAATTATATAATATATCGCTCTAGAGACATTCCTACTAGTAGGTTCTGGGAAAAACCGTATGAATAACTTGTAAAGCAACATACGGAGAAGAGAAGCTACGAATACTCCTACAACAATTAACATAACAGAGAACAATATACCCAGAACATCTATTTCTTTAACAAGTCCCGAGATGTTGGATAAGTTAAGACCATCCATAACTAATTAATCCCCCATAACATCTCAGTCTTAGCCATTATTCTTGGAGGCCTCAAATCCGGCGGGTCATGTATTCTCCTTGCCTTTGGTTCAATTCTTCTACCGTAATAGATTGTAGCAGTCACTGGTGAATTAACAGCCATAGTAATAGCTTGAGTATAAGCATTCCAAGTACCAGGGACATAGAATAGGCGTAAAATTTGTGCATCAAGTAGAATCTTTCCAACCTCGATCCAATCATCATGCCTATTCCTAATATTAACGAGAACAGTGGCTTTTCCTAACTCAGGTTCTGGGATAAAAGTATATGGATGAGACACGACATATCTCGCAACAATTCCACGATCAGGAACACCATATAAAGCATACTTAACTTCATTAGTTGTGAAAACATCTACTATACCAAATTTCCTATAATGACCATATACGTATACAGCTATATCAATAGGCATCTCAACATATATCAATGCCTCACCCTTAGTAGGAACATATACTTCCTCATCAAACTTAACCAATATATAGTTGGTAAAGCGCTCAGGGAGAAAAACAGGATAAAACGGTATGAGTTCAAACCTAGTAGGCTTAAACAAAGTCTTAGAAACGACTAGTTTATCGCCACAATAACGCTTATACTTAACAACACCTTCTTCTATCTTCTCTAACACAATCCTATAATTACCTACAACAACACTATCTTCAAACACTCCGTAACCAGTCGACACTTACACAGACCCCTTTAGGAAACTACCAAGAGTTAGCATTATAAAACAGTCTCTAATAATAATTATGACAAATTAAGGGAATATATACTGATCGTTGCTGATAACATGATCACAATAAAACTCCTCCCCGATAGGAAGGAAATAAAAATAAACAAAAACGAGCTAAGAGTAAAAGAACTCATTAAAATACTAAATGTAGATGACATAGATTCTCTTGCAGTAATTGTTGATGGAAAACTTATAGATGATGAGGGATACATAATAAAACCAAATAACAAAGTTATAGTGATTAGGCAGGGAATAGGAGGATAGAATGATACGCATAAAAACAGTTTTCCTAGCACGAGCGGGAGATATAGTAGGCAAACACGTCCATGAATTCACATTACCAGAAGGATCAACCCTCAAAGACCTTATCAGAGAAATCGGTGAAAAACTAAGTAAGAGATTCTACGAAGGAGTGATTAATGGAAGACTAGTATTCTCTATATTTATTAATGGAAAACCAATAGATGAGTTCAATTACAGGCTTAGAGACGGCGACCGAATAGTTTTTACAACACCAGAAATGGGTGGCTAGTATAATAGTTTATTCGTAACAAATCCTACAATCATCTGCTTTGATCTCTATCATTTCGAACATATTATACAATCCATTATAAACTAATAACTTATTAGATAATACCTCTCCGACCCCAACAACGTATTTTATAACCTCATTAGCTTCCAATACACCCAATATACCTGGAGTAGTTGAAACCACTGGAATAACTTTCTTTTCTCTCGGTTTCTTCATTGGGAAAATACATCTCAAACAAGGTGTTTTACCGGGGATTATGAAGGTTATTTGGCCATAGAAACCTTCAACACCTGCGTGAACATATGGTATATTATTCTTATAACAAACACTGTCAAGAATAGCTCTTGCCTCCCAGTTATCTAAAGCATCAACAACAATATCTACGTCTTCTATATATTCTTCTAATAACTCTTTAGTAATCCGTTTGTTTACAGGTATTATTTCCACGTGAGGATTTAGTTTTCTTAATTTCTCGGCAGCAACGAATACTTTTGGCTTACCAATATCATCCATGGTATAGAGGATTTGTCTTTGTAAATTGCTTAGCTCAACTAATCCATCATCAATAACTATGAGTTTACCAATACCTGCTGCTACTAGGTAGTATAGAACAGCTGAGCCCAGACCACCAGCCCCAGCTACGAGTACAGTGGTTGACTTAAGCTTCTCTTGACCCTCTTCTCCGAACAGGATTATTTGTCTACTATATCTTTCAATTTCTTCTTTCGTCAGCTTCTTAGACATAATTATGCACCACTGGTTTCACGTAAAAAGGTATTTTTCCACGATGATAATCCCTAATAATAGTTCTTGCGGCTTCTTCTATTAAAGGCTCCTTGGTTTTCTTGTAGAACCACCCTCTCTTCCTAGCGAGCGTTTCAAGGATCATGTATGGGTCTTTCTCAGTAATACCATATGCTCTAATAAAAGCGTTAGGAACATGATATAAGATCCTCTTGATAAGCTCTACAGCTGGAGGGACGGGGTCATCTAGTTGTTCTGGGCTTAGACCCCTGATAATTCTTTCAAGACCAGATCCTTCTATAGGTATTATTCCAGGAGTATCAAGCATTAATATGTTCTTCTCGACGCGGTAGAGCTGGACATGATGAGTATAACCGGGGCTACCCGGTATGGGACTTGTTGATGCTGAGTGCCTACCTTTTAAAGCATTTATTATTGATGACTTACCTGTTTTAGGATATCCAGCAACAGCCACTATTACTGGTAAAGCAGGAGCTACTTCTTTGATCTTTCTCCTCAAAATCTTTGTCCCCATATGCTTTGTTGCAGCAATATACACGGCGTTATAGCCTCGATCTCTGAATAATCTAACCCATTCCTCCACAATACTTCTTGGGACAAGATCGCTCTTGTTGAGAACAAGTATTAATTCTCTTCCAAGTTCGTTAACTATTCTTTCTAATTTCTTACTCATAGTGTTCAAGGGGTCTCTAGCATCTAGTACTTCAAGTACAACATCAGCTCTCATAACAACTCTTCTAAGATCACTCCAACCAGCTAGTATAAATCCCCTATTCATTACTCACACTTTCCCCATAGTTCTCATAGTAGGCTATTTCTTCTTGCGAAAGCACAGATAACCAATCTATCCGTATCCCTGAACTAGGTTTCTTAACCCCCTTAATAATTCCTAGTATTTCCTCCGCAACCTCCACAGGATCTCTGTTAGTCGTGTCTATTTCATATATTCTAACGTCACTACACGTGCTCAGAATATTAGATAATACAACAGACAAGATCTCGGCCATTACGTTTTCTTTAACTTTTCTATCTGGCCAGCCTTTTCTCCTCAACCTCTCCTCCAGTACTCGTGGATGCGTCCTTAACACGAACACGTATTCAATAAGTTCACAAGGTATAATTTCCGGATAATGAGTATCTATTATTATGTAGCCAGGCGTGTTCCTGATTATTTTTACAATTTTCTTTACGAGTCTCTCCTCATCAATAACATATGTATGTCTCTCAGCATCATATTCTGTAATAAATCCCCTCTCAATAGCATAACTGCTCAGATCAATGTGCTTAACTCCAAGGAGTTTAGCTAAAGCACTAGCAACACTTGTTTTACCAGTTCCCGGAGTCCCCGTTATAATGATTGCTTTGCCCAATCCTTATACACCATGTAACTAATAAATTATCTCAAATCATTATTGTTTTCATGGGTGTAATTAATTGATAAACATCTTCGATAAGAAAGACAAGATCTTAGTAGTTGGTATCGGTGGTGGGGGAGACGTAGTATCTGCAGCCATGATCGCATATGCTCTGAGAAGAGCAGGTTTTAAGACAGGAATAGCGGCAGTTGCTTGGGAGAGATTCGTATATGACCCGATCCCAGGACCTATTAAGTTAGAAGAACTAGTTAAACCCGTGGAGAAACACAATTACTATGCAATAATTAATAGCGAAACAAGAGCGAAGAGGGGAGATAGATATATAGAGTTCCAAGCGGTAAACGTGTCGAAAGCACTCAAAGAAAACATTGTGATCCTAGACTTATGGAGAGGTGTCAAGGGCCTTGTTAAGGGATTAAAAGAGGTTATACAGAACGAGGGATATACTAGGGTAATAGGAGTTGATGTCGGAGGAGACGTCTTAGCTGAAGGAAGTGAGGAGAATCTTTGGAGCCCATTAGCTGACTCCATGTGCTTGGCAGCTCTAAAACACTTCCCTAATTCATTACTAGTAGTACATTCGCCGGGAAGCGATGGCGAGCTTGAACAAGAATATGTTTTGAAAAGAATAAGCATGACAGCAGCTAGAAAAGGTTATGTAGGAGCATATGGTATGACCCAAGAAGATGCTGAGGTATTAGAAAAAATACTCGAATACGCGAAGAGCGAGGCAAGCATGATGGGACTATTAGCATTTAAGGGTTTCTA
>JAMOPC010000222.1 GCA_027064845.1 Desulfurococcales archaeon
CCTTTGGTTTATATTCTATTATTTGAATAATAAGTAAAACTATTCCTTGTTTATTGGGTTCACTAATTCTCATTACATTTAAGGAACTATCATTACAGCTAAACTCTAAAATAGGTAATGGAGGATCGTCGTAGCTGTAACCATATACCAATTTACAATTTGATAAGTTTAAAATGGTGGTCTTTTGACTTAAATAAGTAAAATTTTCAACTATAAAAGGGTTAATAGAGTTTCTAACAAGATAATTATCATAGTTATAATAATATGTATACAGGCTCAAAGCCGCAGCTAAAACTAATACTACTATTATGAGAAGGAGGAAGAATTTATAACTAATAATGCGTTTTGACTTTGATACGATTATTTCACTCATCTTGCTTATTAATTTTTGTAATTTAATGCTTTCTCAATAGTATTTTTAATTCAAGGAATCAATTTATCTATTATTCTATTTACTCGTAAAGGTAATAGCTTTGATATGTATAGTATATAATATGATATTATTTTGCTAAAACATGAAATCAAGTAAAGGGAGAACTATTTTGAATATGAGTTTTGACGAGATACTTCAACTTGTATTAAGGGAAAAAATAAATGAATTAAAAATGCTGCTAAAAAAATATTCTCGTAGAAGAGTAGGAGAAACCTTGTTGACTTTAGAAGAGATAGTTATTCTTCTCATGATCAATGCATTGGGTTATAAAGCAGATAAGATAGCCGAGGTTCTTGGTGTCAGTAGAAGTAGTGTGTATGCTGCTATAAAGAGGGCTAAATTGAAATCGGAAATTGCGAAGAGGACTATTGATTATTATAATGGATTAACAAATACTATTAGGATTCTTGTTAAACGAGGAGAGGATTTAAGACATGTTATTGAGAAAATATTCCACGAAGCAGATAGACTCGGTTTAAAACTACCATTTAGATCCATAGAGATCGCTGAAGAGTTTCGGAGACTAGGAGTAGCTGATGAAAACTATATTGTGAAGGATTCATTGATCATAATAATTCCTAGGATCGGCATATTTCATGTTGAGAAGGTGAATGAATAATACAAAAGAATAATATTCATAGTAAAACAGTAACCAAGAGATTAAGATTATCTACTCGGAGAGATGTTGAGAGAAGACTTCATGAAATCATATGGATTCTGAGAGATAAATACAGAATTATAAGATTTGTTGGAGAAAGAAGAATCGATCCTTACACACTATTTTCTACTCAGAAGTATCTTGAATCAGACAAGCTTGGACTAGTTTTAAGAGAAGTTTTATACAGCGGCTATTATGCCCCGATAATAGTTGTTAGAGGAAAAAATGCTAGATACTATATTATTGATGGTCATCACCGAGCACGAGTATATTTATGGATCAGGACAAAGATCAACTCTTTTATTTTCGATATACCAGAATACGAGCCTAGAGAGAAGTATCACATATGGGAAATAGATCTAATAAATCCTAATGAACCTATACCTGTATGGTTGAGCATCTGGAAACATATGGTAAATATCATTCACTTTCTCGAAAAGAAACATAGTCGTATAGCTAGGGTTTGGAAAGAAAAGTTATTGATCAAGAAATTATTGCCTACAGAAAAAATTTATTATCGCGAAATGCCGAGCGAGATCCGAGAACCTATTCTCGTATATCATTATGATAATAGATACTATGTCATTGATGGACATAATAGAGTATGCTCTAAGCTATTAAAGGGCATGGAAGATATTGAAGCAATTGTTTTCACTCTAGATACTATGATTGGATTAGTCAAGACAGCTGAGAAAATAGGGTTAAGAGAATTTAGTTCTGAAA
Organism: Desulfurococcales archaeon; assembly: GCA_027064845.1. GTDB lineage: Archaea > Thermoproteota > Thermoprotei_A > Sulfolobales > Desulfurococcaceae > JAGHDU01. Next base: position 1,815 of record JAMOPC010000222.1, read on the forward strand.
CTTGTAGACCTAGAGACTAGTTATTTGATCAATTTATAGTATTTTCCAGCATGAATGATTACTATAGCTTCTCTATTCATTTCTTCGAGTAAACGCTTCTCCATTGGCGGGAGTTTTTCAGCATCTCGTATAGATAAGGGGAATCTTTTCTTAAATAATTCGTAGAACTCAGAATCAACGACAAGATTCCCAATGATCTCTACTTTACCAGTTCTTATAAGTGTATCAAGAGAGGCTCCTAGTTTATGACGAGCTTCTTGTATACTCATAATAGGTTCTGGTAGCTTGTCCTGTTTTTTCTGTCTAGGAGGTGGTTGTACAAGGTTTTCCTTAACTGGTTTTTGAGTATCAATACTTGGTTGTCCGCTTACTTTCGCTAAGCTTACTTGTTTTTTAAGATTTTCAAGTTCTTCTAGTAGTTCTTGTAGTCTTGACTCTAGGGTTTTAAGGTGTTCTTCAAGCATATTCATTCTTTTCACGAGTGATTCGATGACTTGTTGTT
>JAMOPC010000223.1 GCA_027064845.1 Desulfurococcales archaeon
AATACTTGAACACTTTATAAAATCATCAACTATGCTTCTCCTATCAAATATTTTCCCAACTAGTCTATCAATAACTTCTCTGAAACGTTCCTCTGACATCATGTATCCCTCTCAAGATACAATATATATGTGTATTCCTAATAAATCCTTGTAGAACTCGATTATTTTATCATTAATCATATAACCGTATATGTCTGGTGCAATATCTAGTATCCTGTATATATCGTTTAACACGTTGTCAATGAATACATGTGGCTCTACATCTATTACTCCTCTTGCCTTAAGCTCAGTTGTCTTATCTAGTAAGTTGTTCTCATAGAAGTTGTAGTACCAATTATATTCTCCACTACTGTATCTATAAGAGTAAACATCTAGTATTTCTTCTTTATCAACATTTACTTCTATGATAGACACATACATGTTCTCTTTAATACCAGTACTTAACTTGACACCTATTATGTCTGAGTATATATCGAGATATATTATCTTCTCGTATGGATTAACTGTTCTACCAACAGATATTTTATTAGGCAAATATCCTAGTCTATCCTTGAACATATACATTGACTTTACAAGATAGCCTAGCCTATCAATATCGTTAATAATACTAGATATTACTGCATTAATCAGCTCCTTCTCATATTCTTCCTCTACACTAGTTGATACCGAGTAGTTGAACTTAAACAAGTGATATGCTACATATAAGTCATCATGCTTAAAAACATTAATTGGGTTAGTTGAATTAAGCAGTACTGAGTCCATCTCATATCTAAGCATTAATACATGCAATGTATCAAATATAATAGAATTATAATCTATAAGCCTAACAGAATGCTCTGCAAACCCGTTAAGCCTAGAAACGCTTTTCTCAAGAACCTTTTCATCAATCTCTACAATGCTCATATTATATCACCATATATAATAGTACTGGACCAACCTTTTTATATGGTTCAATCATTTTCTCATCTAATAATTTATCTATATATTTCGGTATCTTGTCAAGAACTTCTAATAGACCAGTAATATATTCATCAATTTTTTCATCAGTTGCTTCCTCTCCCAATTCTTCCTCTATATATTGGCGTATCTGTTCATAGTCTATACTTATACCCGAACTTGTTTTCCCGTGACTATAAATACCATAAATAGTTATTGTGTCTGATTCATCACCAATATTTGCAGTTATCCCTACGATAAATTCTCCTTCTTTTTTTCTACCTACATAGCATTGAACAGTATATGGTCCGACACGCATATCAATATAGAATGCTAATATTGGTTCTTCAGTTATGGTTGTACCAACTCTTATCTTTATATGATCTACATACATTCTACATGATTTATTAATGTCTCTGATAATAGTGTTGAATAAGTAATAATAATATCTTAGATCAAGCCCAGCAACGTGTTGTATGATTAAACCAATAACACTAATATATGTAAAATCTGGTTTAGCATTATGATAATATGATGCATCAAACAAAGTAATATCAAACGTTACATATCCACTACTACCACAATACATAAATACAATCAGTTTTTCAGTAGAGAATACTAGATCCCTTAAATTATACAATATATCAGTAGGTAAATCAACATTATCTTTACCAATCAAGTACCTACAAGTATTGATATTGTTATAGAACATCTCTACTATGTTCCATCTATTCTTAACCCTGTCAATAAGTTTAGTAACTATGCTCCTAGCATACGATTCGTACTTATCATTACTGCTCACAACCAACCACCATTACACATACTCCATTACTAGAATATATGTTACCAGTTCTATTAACCTGTACTTATCACTATACAAGTTGATTATTTCATCATCAACAACTATGTGTGGAAGTCTGTCTAATGCTTTATTTATAGAGTTTATTAGTCTATTAGAGTACTTGTACTCGGTCTCGTATAGTTCTTCGCCTCTCATTCCTTCTCCTATTGTTTTACTGAATGTGTCATGGTAAATTGTTGTACTACATTCTATGCTTGGCTTATTACTGCACTCCACACTAATATATGTACCACCAATTATTGATACATAGCTATTTATAGCTAGTTTTTCTTTTTCACCATAGGTTGTTTTAACAATTATATCGGTTAATGGATCTCCATAGTCAAGTGATATCGTTATACCCTTCTCTTTTAGTGTGCTTGAATCAACAATGTTTATCCTCATAGAATTACATGAAACCATATCAGTAGATACGTATCTACAATAATCCCTTATAAGATCAATTATATGACTTACTGGTTTATACTCTATGTACGGTAATAATTCGTTTAATAGCTTTATTTTAAACTTTCT
>JAMOPC010000224.1 GCA_027064845.1 Desulfurococcales archaeon
ATTGTTGGGCGAGAAGCGGCTGAGAAGCTCATCGAGGAAATTAGGAGTGGTGCAGCATTTGATAGGCATATGGGTGATATGCTTATTCCATACATGTTCTTAGCTAGGGGGACTAGTACTATAGGTGTATCAGTATTAACTAACCACACTGTCACAGCGATCATGGTTTCTAAGAAGTTCTTGCCAGAAGCCATAGTAGATATTAGTGGAGAAGTAGGTGAGAAAGCAAAGATCAGGATTACGGGGGTTGGTTTTTCTCCATAAGTTTATCAATAAGTATTTTCCTAAGTTTCTCGAGGTTAATTCCTTTTTCAGCCGATATGGGTAAAGGTTTTTTACCAATTATCTTTTCCAAGTAATTAATTCTTTCGAACAATAAGTTGTTTGGTGTAATGTCTATCTTGTTCACTATAGGTATTATTTCTTTATCTCCCAATAATTTCTTGATACTAGAATATACGTTTAATTGTTGGTCTATAGTATAGTAGCTGTTCGGATTTATGTCAAACATGTAAAGCACTATGTCGGATAAGTGTTTTAGTGCGAGTACTGCTTTGTATTCTATAGGGTTTTTCTCTTCTAGGGGTCTATCCAGTAATCCGGGTGTATCGATTAATACTATTTTACCGTATGGATCCATGTTGATGTGGCCCGCGATTATAGTTTTTGTTGTAAATGGGAAAGGCGATATCTCTGGTTTTGCATTTGTTAATTTTCTTATTAATGTTGATTTCCCAACTTGGGGCATACCGGCTATAATAACTACTAGATCGCCTGTTATATCTGGTAGTTTCGATATCTCTATAACTGCTTCTTTTATTAATTGAATTATTGCTGAGTTTCTACGATAAATGGATAATAGTCTCCCAATACCTGCTTTAAAGTATCTCACAGTATCTCTGCCTGTAAGGCTTGTTTTTATTGCTTGTCTATACTCATTATAGATTTTCCGTGCGATTCTCCGGTAAATCTTGAACTTCTTTACTAGTTCTTCGGGATGTTTTCCTGTTTTCATCATAAATAACTCTATGTAGAATGAATGCATCTGGGCTATCGTATTAAGTAGTTCAATTAATTTCTCGAGCTCAGCTTCTACCGTGTTGTAAGTAACGCCTAGTTTCACTAATAATGCGTTTTTAAGTTTTGCTAGCTTGTCTCTTGTACGTGGTGGTGGGGGTATTGATGCTGTCCGCATTCTTTGATCAATTAGCTTATATAACTCGGTATATGTTTTGACATAGTATTTTTTCAGTTTCTCGGGCTTCATTTTCTATACTTACCACTATGTTTTTATTATTGCTTGTTCCTAGAATAGGATTATTTAATAAGGTATTATATGTGTGGTTCTATTTCTTGATTATCGATATATTTGCTTTCATGGACAGGATCTTTTTAGCTAATTTTATTAGTCTTTTATAGCTTGTTTCGCTTATATTGAATATTTCTATTACTTCTTTTTGTCCTGGGAAGAAGTTTTTGTGTATATATGTTGAGACAATGTATGCTAGAGCATATTTTCCTCTACCGCTTCTTGCGAGCGCTACTGGGTGTATTTCTTCTATGATTCTTAGTCCATGCTCTATTTGTTTCCATAGCTTCTTATTAGTGATGTTTTTCTCAGCCCTGATCGTTGCTGATGATTTTATCGTATTAATCATTTTGCCTGTTCTAAATATTTTTTCATAATCAATTTCCAGCCAGGGCTTATCTTTTACATAGCTCTGTGCTTTTATATATAGTCTAATGTGTAGTTTATACTCGTGTAGTTTCTTATTCTTTTTCGGGTTATTCCTTATCTTTATATTTCTCCACGTTATTGTTTCCTCGTTTTCTCTTAACGGGCTATAATCATATATTCTATCAACTACTAGTCCGCAAGAGCTACAGATTACTTCTCCCCTTTGATAATCCCATACAAGAATACCTCCGCATACTGGGCACTGGTTGCTCATACTTCTCTATCCCTCATCAATATAGCTTGTTTAGAAAAGAGTATGGTTAGACCTCTGTATGGTACTAGGGTGTGAGGGTTCGGCGAAAGTATTTGTCATGATTTCCTGGAGCAATTATTTTAAGGTGCGGAAACAAGTATATGTTATGATTAACCCCCATAACTCCTCCGTGAGATGGAGGGTTGGATGAGTGGGGGACTCTTTTCCCCGGGACATTTCTTGTTCTTGATAATCAATATTTAATATCCTCTAATTCTTCATAACATATAAGTAGTCTATGTTTTATCACGAGTTATTGGTGATAATGAATTGAGTAGTCTTCCTGGAACTGTGATTGGTGTTAAAGCTGT
>JAMOPC010000225.1 GCA_027064845.1 Desulfurococcales archaeon
ATTCGCTCTCTTTACCAACACCCAACCTATCGCCTATAGCTTCCACAACATCTTTCCTAACAAAATAGTCTAGTGCAAGCATATCTAGTCCGAGATAAGTTAATCTAAAAGTCTTATATCCACTAATCGTTCTCCTTTTAACGAGTTTTAATCGATGCATCTTAGATAAAGAAAGAAGAACATGCTGCTCGGGAATCTTAGAGTATTTCTCAATAATCTCGAGAGGAACATACTCATATCTAGCATGTCCTTTTTCAATAGCCTCTAATACTCTTAAATCCCTCCTTGTTAGTTGCTTATATATTAATCCTACTTTTACCAATTCAATGTTCCCTTCTCATAATTCACTATCTTATATCGCCTTGATATAATCGGGTAATATTATGTTATTAAAGCAATATATATTAGTATAAATTACTTGGTATTTACATTTCTTTGCCTTATAAAGCTCTTCTAAATGGATTCAATTAATGAGAAAAGATAGACTAACCAAACTAGTAATAAGTCATTGATTCTGAGGAGAACAGCTATGGAGGACTATGTGTCAATAGCTATGATCGCTATATATACGACACTATTACTGATACCAATGATTTACAATACACTACAATATAATAAACGAGTAAAGAAGGCAACTACAAGTAAAATAGAACATAAACAATTAAACAAGGAACTACAGGGCTTATCCACGTATAGAAAAAATGGTGTAAAAATAGTAATCTTAATGAATAATTTTGACGAGAAACAATTAAACAAATTCATATCACTACTTGCTTCAAAAACGCTTGACAAAGATGAGAAAGAAACCGAAGATTAATAAGCACAAGGTGTTTTTATGAGTATTCCACGGAATCTGAGAGCAGGTTTTATAGCAACCATATCTGGAATTGAGATTACAAATATATTACTATATGCAATATTTGGGTACTATTATGGTTTAATGAGCATATTTTACATAGCCGTAATGTTTCTTGCAAGCATATTCATACAACAAGTCTTGGCATTATCTCAATACATAACAAAAGCAAAAACAATAGATCTATTGAGAAATAAGTCAAAGAAATTATATTATTTATACACTATTCCATTATATAGCGCTTCTAATATCTTGCTCCTAGCTAATCTCTTATTTATATCTATACTTTACGAAAAACTACTCGGCGGTTCTTGGATAGCGTATTCGCTCATAATACTAATCTTATCATTCAGCATAATCAGTAATAGAATAAATAAAACACGTGCTGAGAAAATCCTTGTTTATTCATCTTTACTACTCCTCGTTTATTTGTTGGCATTCATTATTGATGTTATAGAATACGGTGTTTCACAAATCCATATGCCTCTAAGTAATAAAAATATGGAGGAACAGTACTCTTCATTTGTACTATTATCAGCTCTCTGGGGAGCAATGGCTTCTCCATATTCTATGATCATACAGGAAGATTCAAGCAATATTAATGAGCTATGGTATGGTTTCTTGTTTGGAACACTCATAGGGTTTTCTATAAGCCTTCATTTCTACATAAATAATATACCTGTTAATAGCATAGGATCCCTCTTAAACCTGCCTTATTCAGCTATAACGTCTAAGCTCATCATAATTGGTTTAACAAGTACAGTTATCTTAGCATTAATGAATATTTTTGTGTCAAATTCAGCTTTATTGTCATGGGATAAAAGTGTTCTCAAACCAAGATACTTTGTCTCTATAACGTTATTACTACTGGTAATAACATCAATTGTACTTATTTCATCACCCATAATACTTGGAGTATATAATGTAGAGACCTTGCTAATCAAGCTAATAGTATATTCCTCAAGCATAGTTGGATTACTTGTATCAATCAGCCTATTCCCTATTATATTTCTATACATTAACATGTATCGAGAAAAACAAATACTCCGCACAAGTATATTATTGAATACCTCAGTACTTATGATAGTTTTCGTATTAACATTCAGTACTGGTATCATCAGTGTTTTATCATCGTTCTTTCACTAGTGCTTGTAGAACCTCGATAAATTCATCAATGTGTTCTTTTCTAAGATGCGGCATAACAACTATTCTAAGACCTTTAACACTTGGGGACTTGTACAAATAATATCCCTTTAGAACAAGCCTGTGTAGCAATTCTGTATAAGGAATTCTCCTGTGCCTAAAAACTACTATGGGGAGAATGGGCTCGTATACATAAATATCTTTGGTCCCTTGTAGCTTCTCATAAGTATATCTGGCAAGATCGAGCATGTTAATAGCTTGTTCATAGTACCCGTCAAAACCATAGTATTTAACCATAGCCC
>JAMOPC010000226.1 GCA_027064845.1 Desulfurococcales archaeon
TGAATTACACCTTGGAATAAACAAATACTATCATTATTTCTTTAAACAACAAGATAAATTATTAAAGACTATTTGACTAATGATAATAAAAAGGACATCGGTGCATTATCGAGTTGGTTCTACCCAGCATATTCAAATACGATGTAGAAGAGAGAATAAACCTTATCAATACCATTATGGGTAGAAAACCAGCCGATATAGTGATCAGTAATGTAAACATAGTGTTAACAACAACTGGAGAAATCCTAGAAGACGCCAACATAGTAATTTCTGGCAAGAGAATTGCCGGAATGGGAAAGATAAATGAACTACACAGATTCGTGGGACGGGAGACAATAGTTATTGATGGAGAAAATAACTATGTATTACCGGGATTTATAGATCCACATGTACATATTGAGTCATCACTATTAACACCACGTGGATTCGCAAAATTAGCACTACGACATGGGACAACAACAATAGTTGCAGATCCTCACGAGATCGGAAATGTGCTGGGAAGCAAGGGAGTAGAACTATTTGTTGAAGCATCCAAAAACTTACCATTAAAGATACTGATTGATATACCAAGCTGCGTACCTGCAACAGATCCTTCTTTTGGATTAGAAACAACTGCTAACATTATTGGGATCGATGAAATAGAGAAACTAGCAATGCTAGAGGGAACAATTGGTTTAGGAGAAGTAATGGATTATGTAAGTGTGTTAAATGCCAGTAAATACGTGTTAGAAAAAATAAGAATAGCTAACAAGTACGGATTAATAATAAATGGCCATGCCCCACTCCTACAGGGAGAGAAACTAGATGCATACATAGATGCTGGTATATGGAGCGATCATGAATCAACTACTCTAGAAGAAGCAATAGAGAAGATAAGAAAAGGAATGTATGTTTTCATAAGAGAAGGCAGTGCATGGAAAGATCTTAAGGCCCTATCACCATTGCTAAAGAACAATAGCATTGATCTAAGACTATGTAGTTTTGCATCAGACGATATAAACGTCGTAGACTTAATGGAAAAAGGACATATGGACAGAATAATTAATATAGCAATAGAATATGGGATAGACCCTATAAAAGCTATACAGCTAGCAACCATAGGTCCAGCAATAAGGCTTCATCTAGAAGACCATATCGGCATTATTGGTCCAGCAAGACTAGCAGACATAGTCTTTACCAAGAGCATAGAATACATAGAACCACACACAGTAATAGCAAATGGAGAAATCATATACTATAAAGGAGAATTAAAGAAGCCGCTTCCAGAATACAATTACCCCAAGTACGCATTAAACACCGTTAACATAGGAAAAATACCTAAACCAGAAGACCTCCTAGTGAAAGTAAACGTGAAAAGAGGAATCGTAAGAGCCAATATTATTCAAGTAATACCAGGTTCAGCAATTACAAAGAGAGTAGTTGAGGAATTAGTAGTTGAAAATGGAGTAGTGCTTCCAGATCCTAGTAGAGACATTATACTAGCAACTGTAATAGATCGGCACAAAGCAACAGGAAGTATTGGCAAAGGATTCATCAAAGGACTAGGATTTAGAGCGGGAGCAATTGCTCAGACGATAGCTCATGATACACATAATCTAATAGTTGCAGGCAGTAATCCCGAAGACATGGTTGAAGCCATAAAATGGATAAACAATAATCAAGGAGGAATAGTCGTTGTAGATAATGGAGAAGTACTAGCAGGAATACCATTGAGACTAGCAGGACTTATGAGTACAGAAGAACCAGAAAAAGTATATGAAGAGTACAAAAACTTAACAAATATTCTAATGAAAAAATATGGTCTAGAATTCGAAGCATTCTTCATGACATTAGGACTAGTAGCCCTACCAGTTATACCAGAGATAAGATTAACTGATAAAGGACTAGTTGACGTTAATAAAGCAAAAATAATACCATTAATAGTAGATGAAGAATCTGGCTAACTATATAATAGTTTTTCTCTTTTTCTTTACTCTTTCTACTTCCTTATTATTACTGCTTTTCAGAGTTTTCTCCAAGAAGCCCTAGGCGTTGTTCTATTTTCTTGATCTCATCCTCTTCGAGAGGCATTATAACGGCTTTATCACTTATAATAGCTGAAACACCCTCAGGGTCAAGAAGCACAACAGTATACTTAATATGTCCATCCCTTGCTTTTCTTAACAAATTTAGTTTCTCTATACATTCTTTTTCAGGAGCATCGGGTTCGCTACATAAGAATTCTGTTTTCTCAATGATATCCATAATAAGCCCTTCAATCGTCGTTATAAACCCCATAGCTGCTGGCCCGGGATAA
>JAMOPC010000227.1 GCA_027064845.1 Desulfurococcales archaeon
ACCGCTGATAACAATACCTTTACAAGCTATTAATTCACTTACGCCAAGGAATACTTAATTTTAATAATCCAGTATTATTTGCTGCTTCAATCAACCATCCAGCAAGTATTTCTGCTAACTTCTTACATGCATCTTCTTTTGAAAGCTCTATTCCTAGGGCTCTTCTATAGGCTTCTTTAGCTAGATCACAATCTATTCTATTCAAGAAATACTTTGTTAATTCGCTTATCAAATCTTGTAACATAATCTTTCTGTGCTTCTCTACGAGTTCTTTAACATACTTAAAATCATCTGGCCGGAGGAGTGACGAATCAATACTTAAATGTTTTTCTTTTAATAATTTCCAATACTCGAATAAAGGCTTATAACTACCAACAATGGTTCCATCGCCAAAGAAAGGTATTTCGTTATTCTCCAATTTCTTTTAAAACCTCTTTGAGCTTTGTTAATAGGTATTTTCTATACTCTTCTTTTTCTAAACTAGTATATAATCTCTTAACTGCTTCAATTATATCATCTATCATTATAGTTATCAGTCTTTCTTCTTCATAAGGAGCCATTATTTTAAGTACTCTGTACATAGTTTCATCGCTGGGATGAGTTTTCCTTGATATATATTTTCTTATAGCGGTGCTTGATACTCCGAGCTCTTCGGCAAGTTGTCTAATACTCCTAGTAGATAGCATTATGTCAATAATCTTATATCTAGCGTCTTTGCTTAACCAATGCACTGGTAATTTATTGTTTTCTATATTGTTTTCATTAACCAACTCTATCACTTCATAATAATTGTTTCTACATGTGGATTTATTTTATATGATTAACCCATTATATTTTGATAAAGTACTATTTGTTTAAACTGGGTAATAATGGATAAGTGGTGATAAGAGTGAGATATAAACATATTGTTTTTAATGGAACGATCCATGTTGAAGAAAGAGATGCCTTACCCGTGAGGAAGAACGAAGTTCTAGGAAAAACTCTAAGCATCTACATTGGTTTTCTCGAATCTTTAATCGTAAATGGACTTATTCCAGTTAATCCTCCAAAAATTCTAGGCTCATATGCTGTATTAAGAATATTAGAAGATCAAGGCAATGAACCAAATTATTCCGGAAGATTAGTAATTACAAATCCCTATGGAGAAAAAGGTTTCTTAGGAATACAAATAGACGGGGTTTTGGGCACTTATGTGAGCTTGCCGAGAACATACATATATAGCGAAGTTAGTGATAAAAATCCATATAATACTCTAATATCACTAATTGATCACTGTATCTATTTAGCAGAAAAAGCAGGAGGTTCTACTCTTATAGTGGGGTGCAACATATATAGTCTTACAACATTTTATGCTTATACATTTATTCATAATACCTATCCCGACTTGTATTGTCCAGATAAGAATATATTTAGGAAAATAAAGTTTAAACCATTAAGAAATCTTTCTGAACTAAACAGTTCTTATGACACGATCATATTAACGAGTCCAAAGCATAGCATTATAGATAATGTATTAAAGAAATCTATGTCTAAACAACTGATTATCTCTAAGTTTTCATTCCTTAAGTATATTCCATTAAATCATTTAGAAGAATTCAATGTGATATATACTCATCAAACCTCAAAAAACCCTGTTATAAGGGAAAAAATAATGAAAATACTTAAGAAGATTATTAGAGTCGTTGAAATAGATGATGTTGAAAAAATAGTGAGCTATCTTTCTCGTGCAGGTTTGGGTGTTATCGTTAAGTTCTCTGCCTAGACCTTATTCATTTTTTATTAGTTCAGCAATTCTCCTAATACCTTCTTCTATTAGTTCTGGTGGTGGATAACTAAAGCTTAGCCTCATACTGTTTTCTCCTGTACCATCTGTATGAAAGCTCTTGCCCGGAACATATGCTACTTTGTATTTATCAATAGCTTTATAGAGTAGCTTGCCCGTATCGAATCCTTTCTTATTAACGTAGACAAATACGAAGAATCCCCCTACTGGTTCCGTATACCAAACGTTTTCTGGGAAGTAGTCTTTAATAGCCTTAAGCATGGTATCTCTTTTTTTCTTATAAAACGGAGATAATTTATGAGCATGTTGTGACACTAGACCTGTTCTAATAGCTTCTGCTACTATGAATTGATTAAGTGTGGGTGTATGTAAATCCATATATTGTTTAATAAGCTCTAATTTTCTCGTAACTCCTGAAGGACATGCTAGCCACCCTATACGTAGACCGGGGGCAAGGATCTTGCTGATTGTGCTCATATATATTACACGGTCTTCTTCATCATATGCTTTGAG
>JAMOPC010000228.1 GCA_027064845.1 Desulfurococcales archaeon
CTTCAGGATAGGCTGGATAGCTTGGTTCTGGAACAATTATTTCGTCTCCAGGCTCAAGATAAGCTGCTAATGCTAGAAATATTGCGCCCTTAGTTCCTGGTGTTACAACTACTTCTTCCCATTTAACATCTGCACCATATCTTTCATTTAGGTAATCTGCTATTGCTTGCCTCAGATCTGGTATTCCAGCAGTCTCCGTATAAGCAGTAAACTTCTTTTCCTTCAACCAATACACGGCAGAGTCAATTACGTTTTCCGGAGTAGGTACATCTGGTTGTCCTATACTGAGATTAACTACTTTATATCCTTTTGCAGCGAGTTCTCTTCCTCGTGCAATAAATGCAAAACCGCCCTCGCCTTTGAGAAAAGGTATAATACTTCTGTATTTAAGGGTTGGAGAAGTCATTTATTTACACCATGTATTCGTAGTAGTGACTAGGCAACATTATTGTATTAAATAGTTTTAAAATATAAATGTTTACAAAGATATTCACCTGTTGATAATAATTGAGAGTTGAGAAAAATTGAGTAATAATGTTGTCTTGAATAATATGGTTAAGACAATTATATGTGTAGCAATTGCTAGCGCATTATTTATATCTGCAGTATATTATGGTTACAAGCTTCTTTTTATCATAGCAGCATTTTTTGACTGGCTACCTCTACCTACTGGTTGGATGAAGATCAGGGGTAATAGTGATCCTTTTGTCAAAAAAGCTGGTATATTGCATGGAGCTGTAACTATTATAGCATATATTACTGGTATTATATGGTTAGCAATTAATCGCATCGGCTTTATTGATCTGGGCTATTTGTTCCTAGTCGTATGGTTCCAAGCTGTCATGCTCGGCTCATATACTACTATTGCAAAGTTATTAATGATTAAAAAATAGCTTTCAAAACCTTATTCTTCGAGAGCTTTTAGGATCTTTTCTACCATTGTTTTAGCTCTTTAATATCATTTTCTAACTTGTTGATCTTTGTCTCTATTTCTTTTAGCGATTTCATGTGTTCTGATTTACTAATGAACGAGGTTGACAAAGTCTCTCCACTAAAGAGGATCGTGTAACCTATTCCAAGGACTACTAGTATGAATAATGTCAAGTTTGTCCAGAAATCCAGTCCTTTAGCAACCCATACATGTATACCAAATATTACTGCTATTGTTAACCAGTAGAAAGCTATTCCTATACTAACAGCTTTTTCAGCCATTTCTACACACCTCCTTGAGTATTTCTGGTGAAACATTGATCCTGAATTCTTTTAATTTATAAAAACGCATAGCTCTTGCTTCGTCTTCTAAGACTATTATTTTGCTAACAACTATTCCTGCTTCCTCGAGTTTTTTCAAGTGTATTTTTGCAAGGGCTCTACTAATTCCAAGCTTAGAAGCTATTTCACTCAAATACATACTCCTACTCTCCTTTGCAAGTAATGCTACTATTTTTAACCTCAAGGGGTGTCCTAACGCGTCTAGCCTCTTCGCCAATTCTTCTAGTTCTTTGCACATCTTATCACCACCTTTTTTGTTCTGTATTTATGTAATTTTTTGATTACATAAAAGTTTTTTGTTACAAGTAATCAAATCATTATCCAATATATATTCTTGTCATACTGTGGATTTATGTTTTTATTCTTGAAGGTATAGAATATAATCCTAGTACATGCTTGGGGTCGGTATGGATGAGGCACTTGGTAAGAGATCTAAGCGGTAAAGACCTTATATCAACCCTTGACTGGAGCAATGAAGAACTAGAAATTGCATTGAAACTAGCAGAGGAGCTTAAATGGACAGCTCACTACTACGGCGTAGAAGCTATACCAAAGATCCTCGAGAGAAAAGTATTCTTTATGCTATTCTTCGCGCCATCAACTAGGACACGTGCAGCGTTCGAAGCAGCAATGCATTTCCTAGGAGGACATGCAGCATACATAGAGGCTAAGACTACACGTATGGCTTGGGGTAAAGAGGAGAAAGTGGGAGAAGCTGTCAAAGACGTTGCAGTAATGTATGAGAGATATGGGCATGGAATAGGTGTAAGGATCCTAGACAAAGCCATAGACTATGTTTATGGTAGAGGGAACAGCTACATAAGAGAAATTGCCAGAGCAGCAAATGTGCCAGTAATAAATATGGCTGATGACATGTTCCACCCGACACAAGGACTAGCAGACCTATATACATTCAGGGAGAGATTCAAGAAAATTGAGGGTAAGAAATACGTTATAATGTGGGCCTATAGCCCAGAAATACGTGGCTGGTGCAGCGTACAAGAAGACATGATACTATTCCCAAGATTCGGAGTAGACGTAGTAGTTGCAAGACCTCCGGGCTTCGACCTAGATCCAAAGCTTGTCGAAAAAGCTAAACAACTAGCAAAAGAATATGGTGGATCACTAGAATTCACAGATAATTACAAAGAAGCATTAGAGGGAGCACATGCAGTATTCCCGAGGAACTGGGCTTCACCTAAACTAGTAGAATTAGGATATAGTAAGTTTAAGGATGAAGAACTAAAGATCTATGAAAAATACAAAGACTGGAAAGTTACACGCGAACTCTTCGACTTAATGGATAAACACGGTGTACTAATGCATGTTCTCCCAATAATGAGAGGCTTTGAAGCAGACGACGATGTAATAGATGATCCAAAGAGATCAATAATATATGAACAGGCAGAAAACGGTTTATGGACAAAAGCAGCAGTCTTAGCATTAACAATGTATGGAGTAAAGTAAGTTTTTAATTATCCTTTTTCTATCCCTTTTCTTTATCCCTACTTCTTATTATTTTTTAATCTTAATTCTTATCTTTCGTTATATTCTGGTAGCATTCTTGGCTAAACTTTTATTTATTAGTTGTATTCGTAAATCTTGTATTACATGTAAAAGTAGAAAAACTTATAAACCATGTATTACATAAAGTATGTATGATAACATAAGAGGTGTAAGCTATGAGTGAAGAAAAGAAAGAAAAAACCAAAACAGTTACTATTAGAGGAATTGATTCCGAAATATATGATAAATTCGTTGAAATGGCAAACTCCATGGGTATGTCGGTCGGAGAACTCATGAATACAGCTATGAAACAATTATTGGCATTACTAACGATAGCCAAAGAAAAAAGTGGTGAAGTGGGAAAGACAGCAGGGGAGACATTATCAAAGATTATTTCAACGCCTAAAGAATTCCTGAAGGAATTCGTTGAAGGTGTAAAGGACTTTGACGTAATTAGCGGGATAGAAGTCTTAGAGGTGAGCAGAAGCGATCTAGAACAAGCAACGAAGCCTATAGTATTTGTAAATATTAAAAAGCTTGTCTTCAAGGATGATGTTGACACACAATTATTTGACAACAAAGTCAAATCAATCAAGTTCGTAGATTATATTATTATTCCGAGAAATCTACCAAGACTTCTAGTTGCTAAGAAGAGTATGTTTGTGAAAAAAATAATATATATGGATGAATACGAAGAAAAGAGTAAATGATCCTTAATAAAAAATTATTTTTTCTCTTTAGATTTCTTCCAAGCTCTCCAAATACCCCATCCTAGTCCAAAAACATATAGTAATACTATTCCTACAAATAACATGCCTATTGCTTCTGGGCTTAGACCGGGCATGTTATATCACCCCTCTTAAGTTGTTTCTATTGTTTTCCACTTTGATCCAGCAAGTACTGTTGATGCTATAATTAGTAGTATTAGTACCAACCCGGATATTGGTGACATTGTATCAGTGGATATTAGACCATATACTAGTATTATACCCATAATGATTGGAACCACGTATCTTATTAGGAAGTCGAACCATTCTCCAAGCTTTAGCTCTGCATATGGGTTAGCGTAGTCTCTTAACTTCTTCAAGCTGTAGAAGTAACCAGCAATTACTGCTTCTAGTAATACTACCCATACTAGATTGGTTGATCCTG
The DNA here is from genome assembly GCA_027064845.1 of Desulfurococcales archaeon. Classification (GTDB taxonomy): domain Archaea; phylum Thermoproteota; class Thermoprotei_A; order Sulfolobales; family Desulfurococcaceae; genus JAGHDU01. Next base: position 3,931 of record JAMOPC010000228.1, read on the forward strand.
CTATGAAGTCTACTGGATCGATTAGATCTACCCTGAATATAAATGCTAATCCAAATATGTAGGAGAGTATTGTTATCAGTGTTACGTTGAACTTTCTGCTTGTTCCGAACTTTTCATTTAGTGCGGCATGTACTGGTTCTACGATACTTATTAAGCTAGTGTATCCAGCAAGCCATAGGATGACGAAGAACATAGTGCCAAAGACAGCCGCTACTGCTATTCCTCCTGGTAATAGTGATGTGGCTGTAGGTATTGTTACGAAAGCTAATCCCGCTCCTCCTAGTGGTACATTTAGATCTGCAGGTGTGGTTGCTCCTTGTAATGACATCATGTATCCGATTATACCCCATGTAGCAAATCCGAAGAAGAAGCTGAAACCACAGTTTGCGAAAGCTGTTATCCATGCACTGTTTGGTAACTCGCTGTTCCTTGGCATGTATTTAGCATATACTACTAGAGGACCAGCCATAACACTTAGTGTAAATAGTATTTGTCCGAAGGCATCTATCCAGACTTTTCCATCAGCTAGTCTTGCCCAGTCTGGTTTTAGGTACCAGTTTATACCTACATCTGCTCCTGGTAATGTTATTCCTCTTATAACTAATATTGCTGATAATATCCATAAGACTGGTATAGCGAAAGTAGATGCTCTTTCAATACCGCCAGATACTCCTTTGTATACAGTTATCCATGTTATAAACCATGTTATGGTGAAGCCGATTAATTGTAACCACGGATTAGCAATAAGACTTCCGAACAAGTCACCAGCTCCCACGTCTTTCCATGCCACTACAGCACTGTATCCTATGTAGTCCATAACCCATCCAAGTACTACTGAGTAGTAGGTACCTATGATGAATACATCTAATATTGCGATCCATCCTATGATTTCAAGTTGGTCTCTTATCTTCTTGAAGGCTGTAACGCTACTTCCCTGAAAGTAGTTTCCTAGCAAGAATTCAAGAATTAGTAATGGTACACCAATGGATAATAATGCTATGAAGTATGGGACTAGGAATGCACCACCACCATTTCTGTAAGCTAGCCAGCTGAATCGCCATATATTACCTAGACCGATAGCTGAACCTATGGCTGCTAGTATAAAGCCACGTCTGCGCATCCAATACTCTTTTGACTCAGTCATACCGATCCCCTACATATGATGTATTACATTCTATATCTATGAAGGCAGAGTTTATAAGTTTATGTAAGTCTAACGATTAAACATATATATTTTTCCCACAATTGTTGAACAATGATTGTATTTATAAATATCTCTAAGTAGAAACTGATATTATCTCGGAAAATTTATCGAAAAAGAAAAAGAATTATTTATATCCTTGTCTAACGAGAAAGCGCTGAAGTGTTTTCCTAATATATTCTGCCCTTATCTAGCTCTCCTTCAAGAGCTACTAGGTCTATTTTTCCTATTCCTATCATATAGTCTGCGGCACCATACGTTATATATAGTTCATCACCTATCCTAACTATTCCACACGGGAATACCGTGTAAGGCCTATCTCCAAATACTTCATAGGATTCTCTTGGTACCATTATATATCTGGGTGTGACAGCAGTTACTATAACTCCTTCTTTAGTAAACTCTAATTCGATAGCTAGTAGCTTATATGCTTTAATTTCTTTATCTACCGCATGTATTAGTGCGATCACCTTATTCTCGCTAATGCTTATTGGCGGTGTTGACCATCCAAGTTTTTCTTCCTCATGCAATGGTCTTAGGACTTCTATGTTGTTCTCTACAATTATTTCAGTAATTCCATCTTTCTTGATCTTGTGCGTTTCCTTTCCTATTAATAAGTAGAAGTGTTCATCATTCATATGTGGACGATGAAAGAAATATTTTTCGCCATTTATCTTCGCTATAAAGGCGTCCTTATTGCTTATCATTTGTTTGCTTAACTTATTTGGTAGTTTATGAACGTATTTCTTGTACCATTTGTTTTCTTCAACTTTGTCTCTTATAGCAGTTATTGGAAGCGTTCTTTCAACTCTGATTGCCGGGTTAAAGTAGTTTATAGTTCTTCCTGTATAAGTCATGTATATATCATTATCTATTACATATACTCTAGGATCCTCTGTTCCCCATAGATCGTATTTTGTTGAGGGATATATAGCAAGTCTTGCAGCATAATGATTCAAGTTTACATTTCCTGACTCGATATCTTCGAAAGGAACAGGTATTTCAACTATTCCTGAGACATACATATAGTATCCGCTTATTATTCTTGCATAAATGTATGCATTGTGTCCCTCAATAATTATTGATGGATTGAAAACTGCAGGAGGATTACTAATAGGATAGTTATTTATAAGTACTCTCTTAGGACTAATAACACCTATTCTCTCCACAATATCATTTACTTCGGCTACTCTCTTCTTATGGGCTTCAACTGCTCCTTCTGCTAGAGGGAATATTCGTTCATATACACGTGTATTAATAGCCATGAATATATATACCTCAGATGCAGAGTATCCATTTATCCATATCGAATATTATAACCCTTATAAAACGTAGCTCTGATCATATCATTGATTAGAAAGAAGAGTATTAGCTCAAATAATCTTTCATATCAACTTCTTTACCATGTTTAACAAATCTTATCCTGAGATCAGGCTTTACAGGCACACCAAGTCTATGTAATAGAACTAGTGTTGTATATCCATCGAACTCCTTGATCTTACCCTGTTGGAGTAAGGCATAAAACACTTGTATAACTAAAGGATACCTATTTGGATAAAGAGTTTTAGCCTTATACATTAATTCTTTTGCTTTCTCATCAGATAGTTTTTCCCAAACAATTTTCTCTGGGTCAGTCTTTTTCTCTTCTTTTTCGGAAACTCTCTTAGATGCTTCGATCATGAATTTTTTCATTAACTTAATTCTTAAGTGTTCAGGTAGCTCCTCAGCCATGATAAACACCAGTTTCTCCCTCTACTCTAAATATTTCTATAATAGGTAACCATTATTTATGGTATATTTATGAAAGCTATAATACCTTCTCTTATCATTGCTATTGAATAAGCTGCTAATAGTATTGCAAGGATCTTGCTTAATGCCATACTACCGTGTTTCCCCAGATATTCTAGAAGTTTTCCACCATTTTCCAGTAGTAGCCATGCAATAACTAGGTTTATCACTAGGCTTACTAGGGTTATAAGTAATCCCATACTATATTTCAAATATATAATAACCGTTATTGCTCCAGGTCCAGCGAGTAACGGTGTTGCTAATGGTACTACTGCTACTTCTTCACTTGTAATTGTTTCTGCTTCTGTGTGGCCTAAGATTCCGAGAACTGCATATATAAATAATATTATTCCGCCGGCTATTCTAAAGTCATTAACTGTTATGTTGAAATATCTTAGTATATAGTCTCCGGCTAGAGTGAATAACAATAGTATGAAGCCTGCTATGATTATGCTTTTTCTAATGGTTTTAACCCTCTTGTATGGTTCCATATCTTTTGTAAAGAAGTAGAATAGTGGCGCATTTCCTGGGGCATCAAGTACTACGAATAACATAAGTATTGCCGATACTGCTTCTTCCATATTCATATTTTTCACCTCTTTTCTATGGAGTTTTTATAACTAACCATAATGTATGAGCTCAGTTATTTCCTAATATTACTTTGTCATTCAAGATTTTTGTGAAAATGCTAAATACTCCATTATTCATAATCCTAAGTTGTGAGGTGAATTATATTATGTCAGATTATATGCCTTGGGGCAAAGGTAAAGGTAGAAGAAAGGGAAGAGGGATGGGATTTGGACAAGGCTATGGTAGAGGTCAAGGAGGATTTGGTAGAAGAGGTGGTGGCGGATATGGACGTGGAGGGCCTCCTTGGGGCGTTCCCGGCCAGTTTTTTATGCCGCAATCAATCCCTGTTCAGCCACCACCTCCTAATGCTGTAAGAGTAGTCGTGCCTGTAGATGATGCTACAGGACTTGATTCTAGAGTATCTATGGTGTTTGCACGTGCTCCTTACTTACTGGTTATTGACATAGTTAATGGATCCGTCGTCAATGTTCAGCCGGTACCTAATCCATATATGAATGTTGGAGGAGCAGGACGATGGGTTTCTGAATGGATTCTTAGTATTGGAGCGAGAATAGTTATAGCGCCATCAGTTGGTCCAAATGTTATGGGTATGTTAAGGCAAAGTGGTATAGCCATATACAATATTCCACCGGGTACTCGTGTTATCGATGCATTGAGGAGTCTTGGTTTAGTTAGATGATTATGAGCATATGCACAAAATTTATAATCAGCCTAGACTATTTTTCATCATGAATAAAACTTAAGAGGTGAAACCATATGGCATGGTGGTCTCCCGGATTTGGATGGGGTAGAGGATGGGGCAAAGGACGTGGATGGGGCCGTGGATGGATAGGACCATGGCCAGGCAAAGGACCGTTCAGCTACTTACCACCATGGCAGAGACCAGGATGGATATTTGGTAGAGGAGCATGTAGATGGCTTTATCCATGGCTAGGATACTACTGGTACCCGCCAATGTACGGATATCCGTACTATACCCCATATCCAGTACCATACGTTTACCAGCCATACTACTGGTTTAGGCCCTGGTGGGGGTGGTGGTAGTATGTACTGGTACTGGTATACATACCCATACTACTACCCACCAATGACTCCGCCACCATACTACCCACCTGACCCAGGATACTTGGCATCATTAATGACTCAATGGATACTATATCCCTATTACTACGTCTTAACGTTAGAAATGTATAAGACAATATTCGAGGCATGGAAGAAAACAATAGATGCATTAACAAAGAACTTGCAACAACTCCAACAATAAAAATCTTCAAAACACATATCTATTAAATAGAAAGGTTATAGCTGGGTGGAAAAATGAGCTACTGGTGGTATAGAATATTCAGAAGATATCCGCCACCTCCACCATTTTATCCATTAATGTATCCAACACCTTACCAGCAACAAATACCTCAACAACCACAGCAAACACAACAGCAGCAACAATCCTATCAATATCAAGCACCATATCCGCAACCAGCTCCATACTATATGCCGCCCCCGCCATTCATACCATATCCTACTACTCCAGAAGAAGAACTAGCCATGCTAGAAGACTATAAAAAAGCATTAGAGGAAGACCTAAAAGAACTGCAAGAGGAACTAAAAGCAGTAGAGGAGAGGATCAAGGAGTTAAAAGAAATGTTGAAAAGAAGAGGTTCTAGTCAATATTGATATTATGGAAATAGAGAAATTAGAACCTAAACAACTTCTTTTTATCCATAAAAACCCTTTTATACAAGTATAGAGCTATCGTTGAAACAATAATATCAGCTACTGATCCTGGATTAATATTCTTTTTCCTCAACATCTTATCTAGTTCTAAAAGTTCATCATATAAATGACCTTCATCAATTTTATCTAATAATTTACAAGCATAACCGCTTATTGTCTCAGCAACTTCAAGACCATGCGTCCTCATAACCATAGTATCAATATTGTTGCATAATAGGTATATATAAGTCTCAACGACCCCTCTATTCCAGTTTTTATGCCTATACAATCTTCCTTCAAGAAACTGTATCGCATCTAAGCTTCGAGGATAACCATTTACGAGCTCATCTGAGACAATATCTATTTTACTACTATAAACTAATACTTGGTATAACGAGTGGTTTTTCGATAACAACTCTTTACGATAGTTCTTACTCCATACATTAACATACTCGCCTACATTATCGGTCTTTTTTATGTAGCTCGGAGAAGCGAGTCTTACAGCTTTATAGAAATAAATTGTATCATAAACTGTCGTGTTTTTTACAACAAATATAGTTTCTTCAATTATGTCTTTTAAGTCTCTCTTTCCATGAATAATAGATCTACTTATACCCATAGCTAGAGGAATAAGTAGTAGTGATGAACCTAAACACGTGTTAGTGTTGAGCAATAAATGAATATCCCTAACTAATCCATATATTAAATCTCCAAATACAATTTTCTTCCAACCCCGCTTACCCCTTTTAAATGCTTTAACTAACCACTTACTACCTATACTGCACGTTACAATAAAGTCTTCATAGTAAAGTCGAGGGGCAAGATCCGCTAATCTATGTACATTTCCTGGTTTAGGATAAGCACTAGGCTCTAGGGCAAGTGCTGATGATAACAAGTATGGTATTAAAGCATTGTTCATCATACATGAACTCCTCTTTTCCAAATAATTTTCATTAAATAATAAATATTGTTTATATTAATGAAATAATTATTGATGAAGAAAAAGGGAGTCTCCGAAGCATTAGGGATGTGGAGAAGCCGGAATCTGATTCTGTGAATAAGTAAGTATTTTTAGAAAAACCTTTGTTCTAGGTGATAACTTCTCTATATTTATTTCCTCACTAACAAGTTTGTGGAAGTTAGTATTTATCATAAGCGATCTTTGGTAAAGTTCAAGTATCTTATACTCGTTCATTCTTCCTCCTTCTATCAATAATTCTTTAACCTGATAAATAGTTTCTTCAGAAATCTTCTTTCCTTCGATTATTTCATGTGTCAACTTAATCATGGCTTCTACATCTAAGTAGCCCTTAATAGATTCTTTTAACAAGTAATAGTCGATCTTTTTCTTTAAATAATACTTATTAATTACTCTTTTCAACAATTTGTAGTAATGATCTCTTGCTTTCTCTAAACTATTATATGCGTTAATTAGATCGTTTGAATTTATGTAATGATATGCTTCGAACTTATATGCTCGAGCAAGGTTTAATAATGCTCTATAATTTCTCCCCCTATACGAGTAATACTTTGATGAAATCATGTATTCTTTGCTTCCTTCGAGATATTTTCCATCAATAACATTTTTTGCAGCTAATAACTCGTGGAGAAGGCTTTCGGCAACATTTTTGAGGTGAGGACTTAAGATATTTTCCGCTTCCATACTTGCTTTTCTCAGATTCTCTATTGCCTTATCTAGATTCTTTTCACTGATCATGTTGCATTCTGCTAGACATATAAGAGTCTTTATCCTCAATGCCTCAGCTTTGCTTTTATATTCTCCACCAACTTCCTCGTATATACTCGTGGATCGTAGAAACGATTTATATGCATTACATGGTTTCTTCTTCTTTAATTCAAGCTCGGCTAAATATTCATTCATGAGAGCTTCTGCAATTAGTGATTCTCTTAGAGAACCGGTTGATCTATAATATCCGACAAGTTCTTGTAAGCGGAAAATAGCTTCTTCATATCTTCCTTGTCGTGCTAAGTATCGTGCAGTACTTAGTAGGTATTTGGCATTTACTCTTTTTGCCTCTTTTGTGAGAGAGGGATCATCACGAGCTACTTGAATAGCTAAGTGATACATAGTCCTAGCTAAGTCAAATACAAGACTATTGTACATGTAATCTCCTAGAATCGTGTATAGGTAAAATAATAGTTTTGATTTCTCTATACATGTCTCTTCTTTGCATAAACCGGTTTTTTCTAAAACATTTAGTAGTTCTACTCCAAGTGCTTCATATGCCGCTGCCTCAATTAGTTTGCCTGATCTTAATTTTTCTTGTGAGAGGTTCATAGCCTTATATATCAAATCTGCAATAACTCTACTAGGTTCTCTTTCATGAACAATTGTTGATTTTGAAACAATAGTGTTAACTATAGATTTTTCATTCTCCGCAGGTATTAACAGAGCCTTACATGCAGTGTGTACAAGTTCTTCTATGTTTCTTATAGTAGTTAAACTACTTATTCGCCTAAGGAAGCGTATTAATGACTCAATTCTCTTATTACTATCCGAAAGCTTGATGAAACCATTTTCTATTTCATAAAAACCTATTTCGTGAGAAAACGCAATAGTTCTCTCTAATAGTTTTTTGTGAACATCGAATACCTTATAAACTCCTCCTAGGAAAAGCTTATCTTTTACTAGAGAAGGTATTTCATCCATTCTAGTGCCTTCTTTATTAATAACATTGTCTATTATTTGGAGAATAGAGAAAAATGCTACAAGCCCTCTCGTCGTTACGACATAATATTCATTATTTTTCTTTTTGATCTTCTTCAGTAATCCGCGATCAACTAATTTATTTACAAGACGAGGATTT
>JAMOPC010000229.1 GCA_027064845.1 Desulfurococcales archaeon
ACCACGTATTAACCACTGTAGCCACTGGTGGTATGTCAACATATGATGCTGGTTATCAAGTTATCTTCAATAGAGCGCCTCTCACATACATACCTGTCTTGATTTTCATGTTTCTAGGTGGTATGAATTTTGTCTTATTAGATAAACTATTGAGAGGCGACTTAGGCAGTGTATGGCGGAGTGAAGAGTTTAGGACATACTTATATAGTATGTTAATTTTGATCATGTTAACCATTCTGTCATACATATTTATTGATAGAGCAAATTATTCTTATGCTGTTATAGCTGGGACATTTAATCTCGTATCTGCGATGACTACGACTGGATTTAGTATTGGTGATATAAGCAAGTTATCTACTACTACTAAACTAATACTTATAGCTTCAATGTATTTCGGAGGAATGGTTTTTTCAACAGCAGGCGGTATTAAGAGCTTTAGGTTATTAATAATATGTAAGAAATTGAAACATTCAGCAGTAACGACACTAATAGGAGGTAAGGCAGAGAAAGCTATGCGCATTGATGGAAGTTTTATTGATGAAAACGAGGTTTCACAAGCATTGCTGTTTGCACTTATCCATGTTTTAGCAATATTTGCTGGGGCTACGTTTATGACAGTATATGGATACTCATTTGTTGATACATTATTTGAAGCAACATCAGCCGCTGGCTGTGTTGGTTTAAGCGCAGGCGTTATCGGCCCAGCTTCTCCATTAGGCGTTAAGTTAACCATAATGACTTTAATGCTCCTAGGTAGAATAGAATATATACAGTTATACCTAGTAATAGGTTTTGTAACTGGAAGAAAAATAGTGAAAGTACTTAAGTAAAGCATATTAATAATAACAGGTGTAAGTTTTGAAGATTCTAATAGTAGGAGGAGGAAAAGTTGCTGAAGAATTACTACGGAGAATTGATTTGAAGAAACACCAAGTATATGTTGTCGAGAAAGATCCAAGCCGTAGACAATATATTTCAAGTAATTTTGATGTGTACGTTATAGGAAAAGATGCTACCGATGTTTCCTTATACACTACTGATCTGCAAATGGATCAAATAGACATGGTTATTGCATTAACTGGAAGTAATGAAGTTAATTTATTAGTACTAGCGATTGCCAAGCTATATAATGTACCACATAGAATAGGTAAGGTAACGGATCATAGAATGGCAGATCTGTTGTACGAGCTTGGATTGGGAATACCGGTTTCTCAGTCATCAGTTGTAGCCTCAATAATAAATAATTATCTTGAATCTGTCACGAACCTGTTATATCTAGGCTCTATAGGAGACTATAATTTGTTCCTAATTTCTCTGTGTGAAACCGATATCGCTGTAAGGTCTAAGATTAAAGAACTAAACCTACCGGAGGATATTAAGATACTCTTGGTTTTCGATGGACGGGATTATAAACCTCCAATAGATGATCTAGAGCTTCAACCCGGATATCAGTTATTGGTCTTATCAAGAATTAGAGAAATAGAAAAATATTTCAAAGGGTGAGAATACGTGAGTATGAATTTTACAAATATTACTTCGTCTTTTTCTATTGAGAACTTACTTTATAGTTTGAAATCAGCCATAATAATAGCATTGCTAGCTATTTTGATCAGGTTCATAATTAGTAGATTGCTAACAGTATTATTTGATAGAGGAATAATAACATTAGGTACAAGATCAACTATTATGAGATTCGTGGATGTAATAGTTATCCTTGTTATTATTACGGCATTCTTACAGTCACTGGTAGCTCCTCCAATAGTTTTGTATACATTGGCAATATTTATTGCGTTATCTAGTGTGATGTTCTTTTACGAAATAAGAGAATTCATTGCTTACATAAATCTTCAACTAATTAGACATATTAGAGGAAGAAATTACGAAATTCTGCTACCTAATCATCCTAAACCAATTCATGGAAGGATTGTTAGTGTTGAGTTAATGAACACTATTATTGAAGACGTATATGGGAGAAGAATTTATGTTGCAAATAGCTTGCTTGTAAATGCTATAATCAAGGAATATGTCCCAGTTATTCAGTTAAGAATTAAACTTAGCCATGCGGAAGGCGATCCTATAAGGGTTATAGAAGATGTAGCGGATTCTCTTAGGAAAGTTGACATAGGTGTTTTCAGAATTGATGAAAAGAAGTTAATTATCGATAAAATAGGGAGAGGAGAAGTAATAGCTAGAATAAATGCTTATCCGCTTGCAATTCCAATAAGATTAACTGATTTAATAAAACTAGCTGATAGCTTAAGCAAAAGCTTAGCAAAGTATAATCCTGTGAT
>JAMOPC010000230.1 GCA_027064845.1 Desulfurococcales archaeon
GGTACTCCTTTATCCAATGCTTCCCCTATAAAGGGATCTAGGGGGATTTTTGCCAGTAATTCAGTATTGTATTTCTTCGCTAGTTCTTCGCCTGTACTTTTCCCTAGTAACTGGTATACTGATCCACACTTGGGGCACTTGAAATAGCTCATGTTCTCAACTAGACCTAATAGTTTCACATCATTATTTATGACGAAATTAATTGCTTTAGCAACAATTACTTCTGATAAGACACTGGGAGCTGTGACTACTATTGCTCCATCTAAGTCGTTTATTACTTGTACAACGGTTATGGCTTCATCTCCCGTGCCTGGGGGTAGATCTATTATTAAGAAGTCGTTTTCTCCCCAATTCACCTTAGCTAGTAGCTCTGTTATAGCTTTAGATACCAAGGGTCCACGCCAAACTACCGGTACATCAGGAGATTCAAGCATTAGATTAGTAGCTACCACTTTTACGCCTAGAGGACCAGGGGTTGGCTCTATCCCTCTCTCACTAGCATATAGTCTATGTCCATGCATCCCCAAAACAGTCGGTATTGATGAACCATGAATATCTGCGTCAAACAGAGCTACTTTATAGCCTTCACTAGCAAGGGCTAGTGCTAGCATTGAGGATACAAAGGTTTTCCCAACACCACCCTTGCCACTGAGAACAATTATTTTATGACGTGTTTTACCTAGTCTTTCTCTAGCATCATTTATTAATTTGTAGATAGAAGTGAATTGCTTTGGTTGACTGCCTTGACTTGGGTTATAACTCATAAGCACCACCACTAATTATCAACTATATAACACGCTTATACATGGTTTTAAAACTAGTGTTTACAAATAAACGATAATTGTTAAACTGTTAATAAGAATAATATTTTATCAAGCAATAACTGTATATACATGGTAAAAGAATCAATGAGAACAGCGGACTTGGAAAACATTTTATCTATGAGGAGTTGAGGAGGCTGGTATGGTGTGAACGAATGAGTGAAGAAAAGGGATATGAGATTGCTTCCATTAAGGCTTTAAAACAACAAGTTTTCAGCATAACAATTCAATCTATAGGCGGATTCGTTTCCACGTTTATTTTTGGAATATACAGGTTTTTCTTAAAGAAACACCCATGGGTTCTAGCGATAAATCCTCCTTTAAAGGATCTTCATGGCAACATCTATTCGAGTTTCCTATCCAGGCTTAATAGTGGTTTACACATTGGATTAATTAAACCGAGTATGAGGGATAGAATAGTTTTAAGCAATATTTTGATTGTTTTATTTACTCAAATGTTTTCTGGAATATTAATTGTTCTCATTACGTGGTTAATAATTGGAGGAGACCTCTTATTCATCTTTGAAACAGTTATTCCTGCAATCGCTCTTGTTTTTCTACTAATGTATCCTTTCTCATCTTATTTCTCAATATATAGTTATAGGAAAGGATATGATCCGGAGAGTTTACTACTACCTATAGTCATGATGATTGCCGACGTAATAACAACCCCCGTTCTCGTGGGCTATGCTATCATTGTTGAATCAATAAATACTTTCCTAAGGCATTTTTTATTTATAATAGCTTCAGCGATCGTTATCATAGTATTGATATTGGCATTTAGGATAAGAACAACTAAAACACTTAGAACAATCCAGGAGAGCCAATTAATATTGATAAGTTGCTTCTTACTCGACATTGGTGCAGGAACAGTGTTTGCTTTCAATATTGATTTACTAGTTAAGCATCCATTCATATTATTGACAGCACCTGTACTTAATGCAATAAGCGGGTCTATTGCCTCCATGTATGCTGTTAGACAGAACGTTATGTATCATCTTGGACTCACTAGCCTTAGGCCAGGACTTGATAAGTTAAAATATATTCCCTACATGTACATTATAATGTTATATGGTACAACAGTTGTCGGTTCAATAGGATATGCATTAGCAACCATCATAAGCAAAGAATCTCTTCTCCCTCTCTGGATAGATTTATTCTTAATAATAGTGACTGGGGCAGTATTTGTCCCAATACTATGGATCCTTATACAATTACTAGCATATTTATGCTTCAAGATCGGTTTTGACCCGGATAATGTAATGGTGCCACTCCTAACCAGTATAGTTGATTTCACTGGTTCAATAATATATATTGGGATTGCACAATTGATAATTGGTTAAAATAAAATATGTTTAACGAGGCGAATTGTCTTTTGAAGAAAAAATGCAGCATAGCACCCGGTAAAATAATATTATTTGGAGAACACTTCGTTGTTAAAGGATGCCCAGCACTAGTAACTGCTGTA